>NZ_JOGH01000013.1:0-153065 GCF_000721345.1 Kitasatospora sp. NRRL B-11411
GGCTACATGACCTGGGCCTCCACTGAGCCGCCTATGGGATTCGAACCCATGACCTACGCATTACGAGCCCGAGAGTGATCATGCTGGCTGCTGCCAGCATCGACCACTTGGCGATGAACCCGCAGGTCAGGACGTTGCGCCGTGACCCGCAATCCCGCCCGAACCGGCACGTGCTGCCCCGTCCGCTCACGCATCGCTCACGCAGAGAACGCTCACGCGAAAGGGCATCTGCAGAGCGTTAGCTGGGGGTCTCTGCTGTCTCGTCACCCTCGGCAAGTTCGTCTGGATCCGCGCCCAGGGCCTCGGCGATGGCAACGAACTCGGCCAGAGCAGCCTTCAAGTCCTCGACGATCTCCTGGGCAATCACACCCGGCGGCAGCTCGCTGTCAGCATCCTCCAGGGCTGGATCCTTCATCCAAGCAATGTCGAGGTTGATCTTGTCGCGCGCCATCAGCTCGTCGTAGCTGAAAGGCTTGAAGCGTCCCGACTCTAGCTCGACGCGCTCGCTATGGGGCTTACCGGGCAGGTAAGCGTCCACGAACTCCTGAAGGTCCGCCTGGCGGAGGGGACGTGTCTTAAGAGTGAAGTGCTTCGCCGTACGCAGGTCGTACACCCAGGTCGTGGACGTGTGCGGCCTTCCATCAGCCCGCGGAGCCTTCTTGTCGAAGAACAAGACGTTGGCCTTTACGCCGCCAGCGTAGAAGATGCCGGTGGGCAACCTCAGGATGGTGTGGAGGTCGAAATCCTGTAGCAGGCGACGTCGAACCTTCTCGCCAGCCCCGCCTTCGAAGAGGACGTTGTCCGGCAAGACGACAGCAGCACGGCCGTTGATCGCCATCAGCGACATGATGTGCTGAAGAAAGTTCAGCTGCTTGTTGGTGGTGCTCGCACGGAAGTCGTCGCGATCGTACGAGATGTCTTCTCGCTCGGACTTCCCGTCAGTACCGATCACGGTGATCGCGGACTTCTTGCCGAACGGCGGGTTCGCCAGGACCAACGAGGCGTGGCGGGACGGCTTCTTTGCGAGGGCATCCTCCACCTTGATGAGGGAAGGGCCGTCGCTTCGGCCGATGCCGTGAAGCAGCATGTTCATCGCGGCCAGGCGGGCAGTTCCGGGCACCAGCTCAGTGCCAAAGATGTTCGTCTCCAAGGCGAGCCGCTGCTCCCGGGACATGCTGCTGCCGTAGTGCTTGCGGATGTACTGCCGAGCTGCGATGAGGAAGCCACCGGTGCCACAAGCGGGATCGGTGATCGTGTCCTCCAGCGTGGGCTGGGTCACCTCAACCATGGCGTCGATCAGCACACGGGGCGTGAAGTACTGGCCGGCGCCAGTCTTGGTGTCCTCCGCTCCCTTGGCAAGGAGGCCCTCGTACGCGTCGCCCTTGAGGTCCGTCCCCGTGCCAGTCCAGTCTTGGGCGCCGATCAGGTCAACGGCGAGCTTCTGCAAAAGTGCGGGCTCGGTGATCCGGTTCTGCGCCTTGGCAAAGATCGTTCCGAGGGTGGTGCCGGGGTGCTTCGCGAGCTCCGTGAGGGTGTTGCGGTACTGCTCCTCCAGGGCAGTTCCGGTCTTGGAGACGAGGGTCCGCCAGTCGTAGTCAGCGGGGACGATCTTCGCAGCGGAGGGGTCATCCGCGAAGGGGTCGTTAGCGATCTCGTCGGCCATCTTGAGGAACAGCAGGTACGAGAGCTGCTCGACGTACTCGATGGTGGACAGGCCGTTGTCGCGCAGGACGTTGCAGTAGTTCCAGAGCTTGGCGACTAGAGCGCCGGTCTGAGGGGAAGCAGCGGTGGTCATACGTCAAGCTCCTGCTGGGCAGTAGTGGTGCGAGTGCGCTGTGTGGTGCGGCGACGGGCAGGCTTCGATACTGCCGCCCGGCGCTGAGCCTCGGCACGGGCGAACAGGGCGGAGGCAGGTTCGTCGTTGGGGTCTTGGGGAACGAGCTTGCCGGAGAAAGCCCGTTGCAAGAGAGCACGGCGGAGGGAAGCAGAGCGCAGTTGAGAACGAGCGATGATTTCCAGCGCATTCTCCATAACGGAAAGATCATCCTCCACACGCTCAACAATTAGCGACTGCTCGGCCGCGGGAGGGATCGGCAGAGGAAATTTCTTGATCTTCGAGAGGCTAATAGAGGCGAGATTCACACTCTGCTTACCGTTGCTCTCAAACCAGCGGCCACAGCTGTTGGCGTACCAGGACAGAAGCTTGGGATCGATCTCGCCATCGCGCACCCGCGCCCGAAAGACGTGGTTCTGGTGGATAGCTCCGGGGACCTGGCCCTCCCAGACCCAGCCGCGGCCAAGCTTGTCACGATCCCCACCTTCATTCATGAGCACGTCACCCGGCTGAAGAGCCAGCGCTGTAGCCTTGCCCTCCGGAACCCTGATCAGGGAAATCTCGTCCAGGTCAAGTCGTCCACGTTGAACGTTAGCGACCCGCAGGTAGGGAACCTCGCGCAGATCAGGGTCGCTCTGCTTCTTGCTATCTTTGGTGACGCCACCGGCGACGTCAGCCACATCCTCAAGGCGACGCCACCGCCATCCGCGCGGAACTCGCGGAAGCTCACCGTCAATGGTGCCCGCAGGTACGGGAAGAGAAGCTGCTTCCGAGTCGGAGTTCACGGCATATCCGAAGGTCGGATTCGACACCTCATCGCGGAGCCTAAGGAGACGGGCAAGGCACCGCCTGACCAGTGCCTGAGCAGCGTCGAGGCGAGAGATGTAATCCTCAAGGGAATCAACAATTCGCCCCTGCTCCGCAAGTGGAGGGATGGGAATCTCCCAGGCCTTCAGAATTCCCTGACTGATGTTTTGCTGCGCCCCCCCCTTCCCCGCAGAAATCAGAGCGCTTCGCTGCGACCACAGGTACCAAAACAGGTATCGCGCACTAACAATTTCAATGTTTGGCTGCGCAAAAGCGATGGCTTGATTTGTGGCCATGGGAACCGAGCTGAGACCAAGTTTGCCAATAGACCCGTACATGGCAATGAGTACGGAACCGGCGGGGATGACCTTGGCCGAACTATTCGCCAGACCTTCTTCAGTAATGAACCGCCCAGTGCGGGAAACCCTCCCGTCCGTCAGGTCGCCGATTACAGCCCAAGGAATATCCCCACCGTAATACTGGGGAACCGATGCCTTTGGCGTTCCCCCACTTCCCCAGGTGGCGATCTCCGCGAGAGTCGACATCTGCCATCCCACTGGGAGGAGATTTTCATCTTTGGTCATGCCAGTTCCTGGTTCAGTTCCGTCAGAAGTTTCCGCGCTGCGCCGGCATCCCCGCCAAATGCAGCGATGAAGCCGCGGCTGCCACCGCGTTCAGTGAAGGGCTCTTCCCGGAGCGCCTCCACCTCAACGCCAATGTCGCTGGCGACCCGGTCACAGATCCGCTCCAGCCACCACAGCTGGTCACTACTGTAGGTGGCTCCAGCCTGCTGCTGCCGCAGGATCCACCCCGCGAAGCGCTCCTCGACCGAGGACCTGTAGGGCCGGAGCTCACCCTCTGCCCCGAGTTCGTAACGGATGAGCGAGATCAGGTCAGGGATTCCTGCCCTCTTGCCGTGCTGAGCCGTCGCGCGTCCTAGGTCCTCATACGCCTGCCACAGTATCTGTGGGGTCCAGTCGTACTGGGGTCGCTTGATGTAGGCCGCGAGCTCTCGTAGCGCTGCGTAAGCCGCGTTTGGTGCCACCCGCGTCTGTCCAAGGGCAATCTCGATGGCGGTGAGTTCATCGCGTCGAGTGTCCAGGAGGCTATGCCAATCCGTAATGTACTTCCGCGCCCGTTCCTCCCGCGGAACCTCACGGAAGGTGGTGATCGTGGCGACCGTCACTTCATCGATCGTGAGATCTTCGTCGCGCCGGATCCCGGTGATCACCTTCCGAAGCTCGGCATCCGCAAGCGGCACGACCGCATCACGGATCAGCTTGCGCGCGGCCTCAGGCCCCTCGGCTAGGGTGGTTTCCTCCTGCTTGAAGGGGTCACAGGCCTCGCTCAGCCACCGGGTGATCATCGCCAGAGTGACCCCGCCAGCCGCATGCGTAATGATCTCGTGCTGCTCGTTTGTTAGCTGCTTGCCAAGGCGGCCCAACTTCCTGGCGAGCACCTCTGTCTCTTCCGCCGTGATCGCTCCGGAACCTGCCCTGTCCAGCAGTTTCTGAAGAGACATCCCCGGTGTCGTCGGGAGAGGCGCCGCGTCGACCAACTGGGAGCGAGTAACGCCTGCGGCGTCGATCAGCAGGAAGCGGTCCTTGACCACCGGCGGTACCGACTCATCGGCCCCCGGGGTAACCTCTCTCAGCTCGGTCTCGTCGATAGACCGCGCCCCACGCCCCTTCATTTGCTCAAAAAGCACCGCGCTCTTAACTGAGCGCATGAAGATGACGCACTCGAGGGCACGTACGTCGGTTCCCGTGGCGATCATATCCACGGTCACCGCAATACGAAGCTGGGGCGAGTTACGGAGTTCGTTGATCAGCTCGTCGGGGTTCTGCCCGTTCTGCCGGCTCTTGTAGGTGATCTTCGCAGCGAAATCGTCGCCACGGCCGAAGACCTCCTTAGCTTGCTTGAGTACCTCCTCCGCATGTGCCTCGCTGACCGCGAAGATCAGGGTCTTCGGGACCTCTTTACGGCCCGGGAACCAGCGCTGCCAGTTGTCGCGATAGGTCTGCAAGACCGTACGGATGTCGTCTTCAGCGATGACGTTGCGGCCGAGCTGCTTGCCGGAGTAGGAGAAGTCGTCCTCCAGCTCCTCAAGCCGTCGACGCCGCGATGCCCGTTCGAGTATGGGAACCGTAGTCCCCGCCTCGATCGTGGCGCCCTCATCATGGATGTCCGTGAACAGCTCCACCACGTCGAAGTCGACGTTGACGCCATCGGCCACGGCCTTGGCGAAGGAGTAGCTGGAGACCAGATTCTGGCCGAAGAAGCCCTTGGTCTGCGGCGTGGGTGTGGCGGTGAGCCCAACTAGGTGCGCGTCGAAGTACTCAAGGACGCCACGCCACAACCCATAGATCGAGCGGTGGCACTCATCAACCACGATCAGGTCGAACGACTCGATCGGCACCGCCGGGTTGTAAGCGACCTCGACTGGACGCCCGCTCTCAAAGGCGTCGTCTACCGCGTCCTCAAGGTCGTCGGATACGTCGTCGTCGATCAACGGCTGCCCGCGCAGCAGCGAGTACATCTTCTGGATGGTGCAGATGACCACCGAGGAGGTCTCCTGCAGGCCGGCTGCACCCAGCCGATCGACTCCGTAGAGCTCGGAGAACTTTCGGCCGTCATCCGGCGTGGTGTAGTTGCGGAACTCAGCGAGAGCCTGCTTGGCCAGGTTGTTCCGATCCACAAGAAACAGCACGCGCTTGGCCTGCGCGTACTTCAGCAGCCGGTAGGTCTCCGTCACCGCTGTGACGGTCTTGCCGGCACCAGTGGCCATCTGGATCAGCGCCCGGGGGCGATCCTCTGCGAGCGAGCCCTCAAGTCCCTCGATCGCCTCGATTTGTGCCGGTCGCAGACCCCCGGTCTCCAGCGGCGGCAGGGAGCGCAAGCCAGCACGCAGCGTCGGTGTCTCCGGCAGGTCCTCCGCGCGACGCATCCAGGCTGCGACGGTCTCCGGTCGGTGGAAGGCGAAGACTTGCCTGGAGCGCGAGTCCGGATCAAGGCGGTTGACGAAGTACGTTTCCGAGCCGGTAGTCGCATATCGGAACGCAAACGGTTCGTCCTCGCGCCACACCGCGAGGCGGAACTCCTTGAGCACACCGCGGGCGTAGCGGTCATTCTGAGCCAGGGCCCGGCTCAGTACCTCGCCTTCGCGCTTGGCCTCGATCACGCCGACGATCGCGCCGTCGACGTACAACACGTAGTCAGCGCGGCCGGTAGCCAGTGTGAACTCTCGGACAGCCACGCCTCGGTCAGCTCGCGGATTGAGGTCTTCGCGGTCCTGGATCAGCCAGCCGGCCTCGACGAGCATCTGGTCGATGACCTCGCGGGCTTGGATCTCGCTCAGCGGCTTGGGCCGCTGAGCCCGCTCCACAATCGCCTCACGAGCGGCCCGAGCGACGGACGTCGGCTGGCGCCGCGCTCGATCGTAGTCCTGTCGCTGAGCCGCTCGGAGCGCGATGATCTCGGCTTCAAGCTGTTCAATCCGCGAGGCCATCTCGGCCTGGTGAGCAGCAGAGCTCGCAACAAGCTGGGCGGCCTCATCCTGTGCCCGCCGCCCAGCCTCGGCCTGTTGCTGACGGGTCTCTGCCAGTTTCGTCCGGGACAGTGCCAGGGCCTGTCGGTGGTGCTCCAGTGCTTCTCGAAGCTCGGCGATCTCTGCCGGATTCGAAACGCCTTGGCCGGCCACGGGCGGCGCCGGGGGCACGAAGGCCCGAACGGTGCGCTTGCCGGAGATCGCCAGGTGGAACCAGTTGCCCAACTCGTAAGAGGTCTCAACAGCTTTGAGGGCTCGGACGGTGTCGAACAAGTGCCGATGCGCGGCACTGTTCCGCGCTGTACGCAGAGCATCGAATGCAGCACGCACCTCGGGCGTCAGCGCCCCGACGCGGGTGAGTGCGTCCAGCCGATCTACTTGCCGATCACCGTCGACCCTCAGCCCCACCCGGGTGACGAGCTCCTCCGCCAACACCTCGCCGAATTGCCCGGCCTGGACCAGAGCTGCGTTCGGGTTGGTGAAGACGTTCGCCTCTGCCAGTGCTCCATAGAGTGCCAGCAGCGGCTGATACTGAAAGAGCACACCGAAGTTCGGGGACCGCCTGGCGAGGTCCCGAAGCCGCTCGTCCATATACCCCGCCCGTCCGTCGCACGCATGGGTGCGTGCGTGTCCAATGATCCGATCCAGGTGTAACGCCTTAGGTTACGCAATGCTCAGGCCGTCCCGGGCCCGAACGGACGGCAGCCCGGAAGCCCAGCCCCTTCCAAGCGCGGCAAGGGCGCGAGTCCTAAGGTGACGATCCAGTCACGCAAGGACGCGTCGCACAGCGCCCGCGCCGAACTCGGCCAGATACAGGTCGCCGGTGTCTGCGACCGCCAGCTGGCTCGGATTCTTGAGTCCTGAGGCAAGTGTCTCAAGTCGCTTGTCTCGAAGCAGAAGTAGTCTGCCGGACTCGAAGTCGCTGAGCACAATCCCTGAGGTCGTG
The DNA here is from genome assembly GCF_000721345.1 of Kitasatospora sp. NRRL B-11411. Lineage (NCBI taxonomy): Bacteria > Bacillati > Actinomycetota > Actinomycetes > Kitasatosporales > Streptomycetaceae > Kitasatospora > Kitasatospora sp. NRRL B-11411. Next base: position 7,135 of record NZ_JOGH01000013.1, read on the forward strand.
GCGGCCACCCCGCTGAGGCCAGTAAGCACCTGGCCGGCCAGCAGGTCCAAGGGCGCGGACTCTGACTCGTCGAGCGGGACCTGCCACAGCCGATTCCGGCGTGGCCCATGTGGATCTCCGGCCTCTGGTGAGCAGAGCACATACAACGACGTCGGTGTGAGGGCAAGAGCAATGGGGCGTCCCGGGACGGACCCAAACGATGTGGCGGAGCCGTCCGTACTCACGCGCTGCAGTGCGCCGGTGTACGTGGCCACGATCAGGTCATCGTTAAGCCATGCGAAGGCCATGGGTGTTCCCGCAGGGCCGCCCTGAAGCTTAATCAGCTTGCTGCTGTGGTAGTCACTCGTATGGTGGAGCACCAGGATCCAGGGGCGATCCAGGAGTCGGACGGCCAGCTCACCATCGTCCCGGGAGGCCATTGAATCCGTACCCAGGCCGGGCAGCAGGCGGGTGGGCACCATGGCAAGTAGACGGTAGACGCCATCCGTGCCAGCCCTCCACAGTTGCTGACCTCGTGTGCTCACCACCAAGCCCTTGGGTGTCCAGGCGAGGCCCGCAACGGGCGGCAAGCCAGAAAGATAGGCGGTGATCGTGTCGCTCGGGTGGGCCGCGGTCTCCACGCTAGCCTCGGCAGTGCACCCGTCATGCAGGCACCGAAGCAGGCTGATGCCTGGGCCCTTGGCAATGACAGCACCACCCTTGAAGATCGCGACCTTCTCGTTGGCCGATGTCACTTGTGGGTCGTCGATCGGCGCAGTCCAGGTAGCAGTGCCATCCGTGTAGTGGCCCAGCACGCGGAGCGGGGCCTTGTTTCCGCCGCGCAGCAGTAGGTGTGACGGCTCGATGCTGATCTTCATGAGGCGATCGGGGTGGGCAGGGGCAACCGGCTGGCCATCGAACATGCCGCTGTCATCCCAGATTTTGCTCAGCTGGTCGCCCGGGCGATTGCGCACCCAGGCCGCTCCTATGCCGGAGCCAGATGCATCCCAGTGCCAGGCGACGTAATGGCCAACCTGGTAGGTCTCGCTGGTCGGCACGATCCGCTCCCCTGGCACTCCTGCTTCAAGGGTCGCCAAGCGCACCCCGGGCACGTCGAGTTGCCGCTGGCCGTCGGAGTCTGCGAAGAGGGGGATATTAACCTCGACGACCCGGTACCAGTTCGTCTGACCCGGCGCGAGCGTGAGCCAAACGACGTGGGCCGGCCCCTGGCGAGTTCCGTCCACCAAATGAATGCGGTGCTCGCCTGGGGGGACGCCACCCACATCGACGGTCAGGGTACCCGTCTGGTAGCTGATCTTGTCGAGCTTGTGCTTCTCGTCAAGCCACACCTCGACCTGGCTCCCGGACCGCTCAACCCAGAGAGTCAGCGCTGTGCCTTGATCATGGCGGAATCCGCGCACGGCGGGGGCCCGGTCGATGTCGCGGTCTAGCAGGTCAAGCAGCGAACTGGCATGTGCAAGGAGGCGCAGGCACTCTCGGCGTGACCGGCAGGGCAACAACGGTCGATCCTTGTGTGAGCGGTCCCCCTTGAACAGCCCGATCGCCCCGGCGAACAGCTCGACCATGCGGTCAGCGTCTTGATTCCTGTCGGAGATGCGGATCAGATTACCCGTCCCCTTGAATGCCGACGTGATCAACCCATTGCCGATGGCGACGCTGCCAACACGTTGCTGCACCTCGTGCTCGAGTCGTCGGAACGCCGCAAAGATGGCGTCGTCGAATCGGTCAGCCCGTAGCAAACCCTCGCACGCATCAACGACCTCCGGACGCAGAAGCGTCATGTGGACAGCCAGCTCCCCATCCACAGCGGGAGAAACTGGACGATCGTCCGTGGCGATCTCCAGGCTCACCTGGGGTGCAGACGCCGAAGGTGCCTGGGTCCGACGTAGGTTCTGTTCATCGACGAGGTCGAGCAGGTCCTCGACGCCGTGAACTCGACGGTATGGGCGCGTGCCGCGCCGATCAACGTTGAACTGCCACTGCCACGGACTATTCGTCTGGCGACCACTACCTCTCCACAGCCGGGGGAGCTGATCCGCTAGGGCGAACAGCCGGTTCATCAAGTCGCGAGCGTGAAGGACATCCTCCGCTGGTTCGACTGATTCGCCGCCAGGCGAGCTCAAGGACAGGCCCAGGTGCGCCGCGAAGTCCAAACTCGATGCGACCAGTTCCTTCTCTGGATCATCAGACCCCTGCTGTTCCAGCGCCACCGTCCACTCGACGAAGTCACTCAAACGGGAGAGGTCAGACAGCCCTCCGTCGCAGACAGCCACACCCCGGAGGGTGATCCGCACCTCGTCGTTGTCGGAGTACCCATGCGCGTGCCATGGCTTTGCGATATATCGCGAGCTGATCGCAACCAAGGCGGCCTGGGCGTCTTCGATGCCAAGCTCGCGATCCGCCCTCAGGTCGACAGCGGTGAAGGTCGGCCAGGAACCTCGCTGACTCATCAGCCCGTAGACAGTCTGCAGGAGGAGCCGATCCTGAGAATCCAGCGCTTCGTCGTTCACAGAGTGATTCTTGCGTCTACCCCGGGGTCAGCGCAGGGAGATTACGTGCAAGTCATAAGAGTCACAGGCGAACTCAACGGTTCGACATAGCACCCACAGCCATCACGTTGGCCAGCGCTCTCCTGTCTGTGATCCACTCCGTGTCACCGACCGCGACCGAGCACCGCACGGCCTCGATGACGGCTTCGTCGGCTCTTGCCGGGCGGGCCAGATGCGCCCGCATGTAGTGCTTGAAGACCGCGGGAAGCTGGTCAGACCGAGTCGCACTCTTGGTCTTCAGGGAGAAGAGCGGGAGAAACCACTGCTCGAAGTCGTCCTTGAGCACCTGGGTGGCTCGGTACGCCTCGTGCAGCGGCTGGAGGCTTGCCACGTGATCGTACGGGAGGTGCCCATGGAGGGCGTACTGGAGGCGGGTTCCGTCGTGTTCGCGGAAGTGCTGGCCGTGGGCGGCGATGTGGTTGGCCGCGTTCTCGGTGATGGTCATGACGGCCGTGTCCGCTTCGTGCCGGTGCGCTGCGGCGAGGACGGTGGCGTGGATACCGACGCGTGGGTCGAGGACGAGGCCGCTGAGCCCGAGAGGCGAGAGGCCGATGCCATGGTCGCGGGTTCGGGAGAGGATCAGCCGCTCGGCAACGTTGCCGGCGGTGTGCTGGAGGTGCTTGGGCTGCTGGCGGTGGCTGGCGTGGATGTCGGAGCGGTTGAGGACGGGGCGGTCCTTCGCGAGTTCGGCGACGAGGTGAAGGCCAGTGCGTTCTCGGGTGTCGGTGCTGCCGCAGGCGTTGCAGGGGTGGCCGCCGGTGCCGGTCATGTGACCGCAGGCCCGGCATGTGGGGACCGTCTCGCGGCTGATGGTGAAGGTGCGGGCGCGGAGGTTGTTCTCGATCATCTCCAGCGCGAGGCTGGCGACCTCAGCGTCGGTGTCGGTCATGATGCCGCCCGCCGGGGACTGTCCGGGCGGGTACTTGTCGGCTATCAGGTCGACCTCAAAGCGCTGGCGGGGGATCGTCGGGCCGGCGGCCTCGCGGTGGCGGAGGTCTCCGGCGAGGGTGACGGTGTTCCACAGGTGCGGAGCGGGCGGTAAGCAGAGGATGGCGTTGAGGGCGGCGGCAAGGCGGATGCCGACGGCCTTGCCGGGCCGGGTGGCGAAGGTGAAGGGCCCGTTCTGGACGGGCCCGTTGAGGAACAGACATCGCACGGGCTTCTCCTAGATCGGCGGGGTGGTGGTTCCCGTCCGGGTGAACCGGCCGTCGTGCAGCTCGTAGTGGAGGATCGCGGCGTTGGGCATCTTGCCCTTCCGCTCCTCGGCGAGGATCTCGGGCAGGGTTCGGAGTTCGAGCAGGGATCGCAGCGCCACCGCGGCGGTCTGGTGGGTGAGGGCGACGACGGTGCGCGCTCCCTGGAGTTCGGCCTGAGCGAGGGCGGCGAACTCAGCGGCCCGGTTGAGCACGCCCTCGGCGAGCGACTCGCCGCCGCCTGGCGCGGTCCAGACGTGCTTGCGCAGGCGGCGGTCCTCGGCGAGTTCGGGGTAGCTGTCGTACAGCTCGCGCTTGGTCATGTAGGTGGCGTCGCCGTAGTGCTGCTCGTCCAGGAGCGTCGTCTGCTGGGGCCAGCCGTCGGGGAGGGCGGGCAGGGCGATCGCAGCGGTGTCGATCGCCCTGCGGTAGGTCGAGGTATAGACGTGCGGCTCGGGGCCCGCGAGTTGCGGGAGGATCTCCGCGAGCCACTGGGCCTGCTGGAAGCCGCGCGGGGTCAGGCCGACGATGGTGCGGGAGATGGCGTACGCGGCGTGTCCGCTGTAAGGGCGGGGGTCCTGGTAGAAGCCGTTGTACTTGTCGGCGTTCTCGACGGACTCGGCGTGTCGGATGACGAGCAGGGGCAAGACAGGGCTCCTACCCGGCGAGGTTGGCGACGTAGGAGCCGCTGACGGTCCAGGGGGTGAGTTCGATGCCGAAGCCGCTGTGTTCGCCGTCCTGGGTGTGGACGAGCTTGCCGGAAAGGTGCACGGTGTCGCCGGACCTGAAGGCGCCCGTGTAGGCGCCGAGGTACGAGCGCATGTGGGTGATCCGGCGGGCGAAGGAGTCGGCCTCGTCGATGGTCGAGTTGAGGATGGTCTTGACCTTGATCCCGTAGACGGCCGGGGTGGTGAGGCCCTCGGCGTGGTCGGTGATCTTGGCGAGGAGGGAGATCTCGCCGATCTCCTTGGAGGAGATCCGGGCGAAGGTCTTGTCGCGGTCGGAGCGGATGGGTTCGCAGTTGATGTGCGCACCGGCGTTGGCGGTGAGTCCTTGGAGTTTGCGGCGTTCCTGCTTGATGAGGGCGTCGAATGAGCTGCCCTCCATGTACTTGGCCCGGCGGATGTACAGCCGAGTGAGGTCGTCTCCGTCGTACGGCCGGATCAGGTCGGTCTGCTGGAAGAGCTCTTGTGCGGCCTGGTAGCCCTCTGGCCCGTAGCAGACGAGGTCGATGTCGGAGCGTTCGTTGAAGCAGCCGACGAGGAAGGAGCCGGTGACGCCGATCAGGCCCTGGGCGTCGTTCGCGGTGATCCACTCGGTGATCGCCAGGAGGTCCTTGCCTGCCGGGTTGTCGGCGACCGCGCCGGGGTCCTCGTGGATGGCGGCGAGGGCTTGGCGGCAGGAGTAGTGGACGGCGACGTCCTCGCGCGGGATGCCGGTGATGACGCAGCCGAGGGTGTCGGAGTAGACGTAGCACTCCGGCCTGCCGGCGAGGATGCCGAAAGACTTCGACACGACGCTGTTCTGCCGGTAGGTCCGGTCGAAGAGCCGCCGGTCGCCTTTCTCGTCGGGGTGGTACTTGACGTAGCCGAGGTAGTGGCTGCCGGGGTGGCTGTCGCCGATGACCTTGAAGACGACGCCGTGGTGGTCCATCAGGTAGTCGCGGTCGCGGACGGTGGGGACCGGCCTACCGGTGTTCAGCGGTGAACCGTTCCAGAGTGGGGAAGGTGCCGGTGTCGATCGTGTTGGACGACTCATACTGATCAAGTCCCATCGTGAAGAGGGTGCGGCGGTACTGCCACTTGATGTGCTTGTCGTGCCGTGTGGGGTCGGTGGGCCGCATGAGGGCGAGGAAGAAGAAGCACTTGACGAGCAGGAAGTCGCCCAGGTGCTCGCTCACCCGCTGCCCGATCAGGGATGCGGTGGTCTCGTCGAGTGCGCCGGTGTAGGCGGTGCGCTGTTCCGGGGTGATGCTGTAGCCCTTGCCGCCGCCCTTGAAGGCCACGATGTCGAGCGCAGGGTAGACGTCGTAGCCGAGCGGGACCGGTCCATGGTGCTGCCAGTCGATGACGCCGGCCTGGAGGACGTTGGGCAGGCCGTAGTCCAGGTGCCCGTGCACCATCGGGAGCTGGGCCAGCCGGTCGAGAGCGTGCTTGACCACCTCGTGGACGCGCGGGGTATCGAAGTCCGGGTTCTCCTCGAAGACCTCGGCCGCAAAGGCCGCCTTCTCGAACCACGGCGTGGCGGGGAGGGGGTGTCTTGCCTGAGCTCGCAGGAGCTTCGACGCAACGGTGGCAGCCGTACTGATGACCTGGTAGCTGACTTGGCCGTCCCGGCCGGCGTCGGCCAGGGCCTCCTCGTGCAGCGAGGTGTCACCGATGGCACGCTCGACGACGAAGTAGCGGCCGTCCTCCGAGCCGCTGTCGACGATCTGCGGCACCGGGTAGCCCAGGCCGGCAACCAGTTGCTGGAACTCGCCCTCCGCCTGCAGATCTTCGCCACCGGTCCGCTTGTAGAGCAAGCCATCGGTCGACCTCCACACCGCGCCTTCGGTAGCGGTCCTGTTCTTCACGAACTCCCAGTCACTCATCCATCCATCCTTTCGTAGCGCCGAGTTGACCTGGGGCAAACGCGACTGTGGGCGGGTTGCGCGGGATCGGGCCAGCCGTTCCTGAGGGGGCCACCAGTGCTGTCGCGGCCCGGTCGGTGTACCTGCATCGGTACGGCCAAGATCAGACGGACAATGCTGCATTCGACCTCTTGTGCGCCCGGCCGTGCCCGGTCGCGGAAGTCGGGTCTTCGGAGAGGTGGACCTACTGGGGAGGGAATGATCAACCGCCACGACGGTGGCGCCCCAGTCGCCCGCCCAGCGGCTTGAAGCTCTGATCGGGCTGGGGAGGCAGCGCAAGCTGAGACGGCTCGTCGCTGAGCAGGATCGAGTGCCAGACCCGCTCCTGGAGTTCCCGGATGCACGGGCCGCAGGCGTACATGGGCGCCTGGGCTCCCGCCACGCTCACGGGACCGATCCACAGCACTCGGGTCCACTGCTGACCGCAGTAGAGCCAGCAGAAGCCGTCCACCCACTGGTTTCCATCGTCGGTGGCCGCTGGGGCAGGCCGACCGCCCCGGGCGAAGTCGGTGATTCCCGGGATCACCCGGTGTGGCACGGCCAGTTCCGTCAGCACAGCTCAACTCCCGACTCAGTGGCTCTCGGCCGCCGTGGGCACCGATCCGGTCTTGTCCGTGTCGGCGAACAGGAGGGTGGGCTCGGCGAGGATGTCGCGGCCGGCCTCGCTCTTGTAGATCTCGTCCACGCTGCCGAACCGGGCCTTGGAGTAGTCGAGCTCGAGCAGGGCCGCGGCCTGGCGGACCGACGCCTCGTCGGGTCCCTCGATCTCGACGAAGGTCGGCAGGTCGGGCCAGGTGTCGAAGTCGAAGACGACCTCGCCCAGACGCCACTCCTCGCGGTAGTTCTCCTGGTAGCGGACCTCACGCAGGCCGACGCGGCGGAGGATCTCGGCGGTGGCGTGGAGGTCGGCGACCTCGGTGTCGATCTCCGTGGTGCCGTCGATCGTGGTCGCGTCGGTGACCTGCTTGAGCGTGAGGGTCGAGCGGGTGCCCTCGTCGCGCAGCCGGACCCACTGGTTGCTGTCGAGGGCGTCGTTCTCGAAGATCTTGCGGGTGAGGAGGGTGCATGGGAACACCCGAACGGCACCCAGAGCCGTCAGTTTCGCCTGGAGGGCGGCGACATCGACGGACAGGAACTTGGCCTCGTACTCGTGCCTCATGATTCCCTTTCTCTGATTGCTGGTCGGCTACCTGGGAGTGCGGGCCGCCAGCAGGAGGCCCATGCGGTGGGTGTGGTCCTGAAGCCGGCCGACGTGGGCCCGCTCGGTGAACTCGCCGGTCCTCAGCGTCAGCAGGATGGTCCAGGCGCTGGTGAAGTGGCGGCTGAGCCTCTCCGGAGAGGTGTAGTGCTCGATGAGATGGTGGCGCTGGTCGACGGGCATCATGAACTCCGCACCGAACAGGCCGTTGGGACGTACGAGGAGCTGCATGCGGGCGATGAACTCGGCGAGCGGGCGATGGTGGTTGGCGCTGTAGTGCCACGAGCAGCTCGTCCAGACCGCGTCGCAGAGGGTGCCGAGGGGCTCGGCGTCGAGGAAGTCCTGGTCGACCACTCGCACCCGGTCGTAGAGCTCTTCGAGCTTGAGGCGGTCGATCAGCCCCATCGCGTGAGCGTCGACCCCACCCGGAAGTCGGACCTCGCCGCCGTGAAGGGCCTGCGGGTCGCGTTCGAAGGCGACGACCCGGTAGCCGGCGGCGGCCAGCGGCAGGACCAATCTGCCGTCGGCGGCCCCGATGACCGCGACCGTGCCCTCAGGTGCGACCCGTTCCTTGAGCGCGGCGAGGAACTGGGGGAAGAACGTGAGCGTGTGCTCCCACAGGCTCTGTGTCTGCACGGTTCTGGGCTCCTTGAGGGGCGGTGGCGAGAATGGCTCGGACGACCTGCTCGGGTTCGAGCCCGGTGGTGTCGACCTGGTGCATCGGGAACCGGGCGTAGGCGGCGGTGATTCGTTCGGCGACGTCCTCGCTGAGCGTGTCCCAGGGAGACACGGGCTTCTGCCGGCCGGCCAGGCGGCGTTGACGTTCGTTCTCGGCGCAGACCAACTGGTAGGTGACCGGCTGAGGCAGGTCGGGCGGCAGGGCGATGCCCAGGCGGGCTCCGAATGCCTGGTGATTGGCCAGGCATCGGGCGAAGTAGCTCTCCACCACGACGGGGATGCCCGCGTCCAGGCAGCTCTGGATCTCGTCGATGGCCGTGAACAGTGCGGAGAGGTAGAAGCACAGCCGGGCCTCGGTGTTCTCCCGGCGGTCGATCTCCGGTCGGAGCTGCTGGTAGAGGAGCGGGACGGTAGGGACCAGGACGGCACCCCGGGCTGCGGCAAGCAGTGGTGCGATGGTCGACTTGCCGGTGCCGCGCAGCCCTTCGAGGCATTCGAAGAGGGGACCGTCAGGCACGGCCGTACACCACGTCGGGTACGGCGAGCGTGAGTTCGTCCGTGGTGGACGGCCGATGGTGGATGCGGTCCGTGAGCTTGTCGTACCAGAAGGCGTGGAAGTCCTTGCCGACCGCCTTGCAGGACATGGTGAGTGCTCCGCGCGGGTCGACCTCGATCCGCTCGATCTCACGCGGGCCGGCGGCGGGAGCGCAGGTCTCCGGGGCACCGTCTGCGGACAGGTCTTCGTCGAGGACGATCTCGATGGCCAGGTCGGCGGCCTGGAGCTGTTCGCGCAGGCGGGTGTAGGCCGTGGGGTCGGTGACGAGGAGCTCGGGGTGGTCAGCGGCATTGCCGACCGACCGCAGGCAGTGCAGCTTCAACTGCCGTGCGCCGAAGTCCTGGAGGGTGCGGGCCAGCGGCAGCACCTCGTGGATGTTGCGGGAGGTGACCGTCAGGGTGGCTCCGGTATGGACCCCGAGTTCCCGCGCCCGGCTGAGCGCGCTGAGCGCGCCCTGGTAACTGCCGACCTTGCGGATCTGGTCGTTGGTCGCGCCGATCCCCTCCAGCGAAACCCGCAGGAAGTCGAGGTACGGAGTGATCTCGGTGAGGCGGCGCTCGATGCGGTAGCCGTTGGTGCAGATCTCGACCTGCAGGCCCAGCTGCTGCTTGGCGTAGCGGACCGCCTGCGGCAGGTCCTTGTGGAGGAACGGCTCCCCACCGAGCAGGGTGACCGCCTCGGTGCCGTAGCGGTGGTGCATGAGGGTGAGGAGGTTGATCACCTCCTGGAGGCTGAACGCATCGGCGCGTTGCAGCCGCTCACCGTGGAAACAGTGCAGGCAGGTGAAGTTGCAGCGGTACAGCAGCTGTAGGTACAGCATCCGGATCCTGCGGACGCCGGTGACTTCCTCGATCACGTGGACCCCCTCGGCCGATTGGCTGTTGGAGACCCGATGGTTGCGCAGTGCGCGAGGACCGCGTCACCGCGTACTTGGACGATTCAGGGACGTCCTGGGACGTTTTCCAGTAGTTCGAGGAGACCGGCCGTGTCCGACAGGTCCGGCAACACCACCGGAGCACCTGCCGCCTCCAGTTCGGTCCGGCTGTGGATGCCGGAGGCGACCGCGATGATCCCGGAGCCTGTGGTGAGGGCTGCCTCGACGTCCCGCGGCGTGTCACCCACCAGGACGACCGGAACGTCACCGGGCAGCCCGCGGTAGCGCTGGGCGCGCCGGCGGGCGACGGCGACCAGGTCGGGACGCTGTTCTGCGTCAGCGCCGTAGGCCCCGACAACAAGATCCAGCAGCGGATCGAGGCCGAAAGCCGACAGCTTCACGCGCGCGTTCGCCGCGATGTTGCCGGTCAGCACCGAGGAGACCCAACCGGCCCGGGACGAAGCGGCTTCGAGGGCATCGAGCACACCCGGGAGCGCTGTCCCGCGCTGGCGCAGTTCGCCCAGACGTTCCTCGCCGGATCGGGTGAGGGCGGCCTCGACGATCGACCAATCAGGTTCCGGGAGACCGTGTCGGTGGAACATGTCGCGCATGATCAGACGGTCGGTACGGCCCTCCGTTGACGCTCCCACGGTCGGTGGGATGCCGGACAGCGTGGTGAACGCGGCGGCGTAGATTTCCTTGCTCACCCCGGCGTTCTCGATGAGCGTGTGGTCGATGTCCCACAGGACGATGAGCTGCATGCCGCCAGCGTAGGCATTTTGTCGGTCCGGCAGCTCCGACAGAGCGCCTCCCACGTCCTTGCACGACCGCGCTCCACTCAGCTTGTATGGCCTCCGTGAACGAGCGACTTCACTCCGTACTCGCCCAGCGAGGCATCGAGCCCGAGGCGGTCGCCGAAGCTTGCGAAGTGGACCCCAAGACCGTCGGTCGCTGGCTCGGCGGGCGCGTGCCCCACCCGAGGCACCGCTTCCGCGTCGCTCGGTTCCTGCGGGTGGAGGAGACCTTCCTCTGGCCGGACCCGCAGCCCCGTACAGGCAGGCGGCCGGGCGGATCAGGCACTGAACTCGTCGGCACCTACCAGAACCGGGCCAGTGTGCCCCGCGAGACCTGGCTGACCCTGTTGCAGGAGGCTCGGCAGCAGATCGACGTACTCGTCTTCTCCGGGACGTTCTTCGCACAGTCCAACCCACACGTCGCCAAGATGCTCGTCGAGCGAGCTGCCGACGGCGTTCGGGTTCGGTTGTGCTTCGGCGACCCGAGCGGGCACACCGCTGCCGTCCGGGGCCGGGAGGAAGGCATCGGCGACACCCTCGCCGCCAAGATCCGCGCCTCCCTGACTTACTACCGCTCCCTGCTCCCGGAGGAGGGGTGCGAGGTGCGGCTCCACGACACCACGCTGTACAACTCCCTCTTCCGCTATGACGAGAACCTGCTGGTCAACCCCCACATCTACGGCCAGCCGGCCAGCGCCAACCCCCTGCTCCACCTCAAGCGGGTGGACACCACCGGCTGGTTCGACAACTACGTTCAGAGCTTCGAAGCAGTCTGGGCCCAAGCGCGGCCCTGGATGCCCGACCAGGAGGGGATTGCCACACATGGGCAGGACTGAGTACTACAACGACCCGAACGCGCCCAAGGCCAACACCCTCATCCCGGCCAGCAACCTGCTCGTCGTCGACGACTCCGGCGCCGTCCTGCTGCAGCGCCGCCGCGACACGGGCCAATGGGCACTGCCCGGCGGAGCCCAGGACATCGGGGAGACCGCCGCCCAGTGCGCGGTCCGCGAATGCCTGGAGGAGACCGGCATCGTCGCCGAGATCACCGGCTTCCTCGGCGTCTACACCAACCCCGACCACATCGTCGCCTACACCGACGGCGAGATCCGCCAGCAGTACGAGAACACCTACATCGGCCGCCCCGTCGGCGGCGAACCCACGATCAACGACGAGGCCGACGGCGTCCGCTTCGTCCGGCCCGCCGACCTCGACCAGTACGACATCCACCCCAGCATGCGCCAGCAGATCGGCGACTACCTCGCGGGCACCTACCCCTACCTGGGCTGAACCGCCACCGCCGCCTCCACCCGCGCCACGGCCGCGAAGATCTCCGACGACGCCCGGCGGATGAATCGCCCCACCACGCTCTCCGCCCCGTAGCGGCCGAGGATCTCCGCCACGCGCGCCTCGGCCGTGGTCGGGAGGCCGTCGGGCGTCGTCGTCATGTCGCACCACACCAGGGCGTCGACCAGGCGCTGGTCCTCCACCAACGGGAACTCGGCCTCCAGCACCTCCCGAAGGCCACGCTTCTCAGCTTCGAGCAGCGCGAACGAGTGGTTCGCCACCAGCCGCGTGAGCTGATCGTCCGCCCCATGGGCGTCACGCAGGAACCGTGCGCCGTCGAGCGGGTGGAACCCCGTGGCCGCCAGCCTCGGCGCGTAGCCGACATCGTGCAGCAGAGCCGCGCGGACGAGGAGCCCGGCTTGCTGGCCGAGAATCCCTTCGAGGCGGCCGGCTCGCTCTGCCACGCCTTGCGTGTGCGCCCAGCGGCGGGGCAGTGGCTCGGCGAGTTCGTTCCTCGCCACCGTCCTGGCCCAGGAAGTCGGTTCTTCGCTCATGCCTCGATGGCTTCCCCTACCGACCACCGCTACGCATGGGACCGGACGATCTACGGCCAACCTTGAGGAGGTGCTGCGCGAGCTCCGTACGGCAAGCCGGGCCAGTGACAACGTCGTTGAGCACGTACAGACGATGGGGATCCTCCGAAACTCGGCGAGCCGCTTCGCTCACGTCGCTACGATCCTCCTCACCCATCTGGCCACTTGAAGGAGCAGACGTGGCACAGCAGACTACGGAAGAACGCCCCGGCATTGCCGCCGCGATCGTGGTCCACGAAGGCCGGGTTCTGATGGTGAGACGGCGAGTGAGCGAGGGCCAGCTCTCCTGGCAGTTCCCGGCCGGTGAGATCGAGGCTGGGGAGTCGCCCGAGGAGGCGGCCGTGCGCGAGAGCGCGGAGGAGACCGGGCTCGATGTGACGGCGATCAAGCTGCTGGGTGAGCGCGTGCATCCGAAGACCGGCCGCCTGATGTCGTACACGGCCTGCGAAGTCGTCAACGGCACCGCTGACGTAGTAGATACGGACGAGTTGGACGCCCTCGCCTGGGTAACCCTCGCCCAGATCCCCGAGTACGTGCCATACGGGCTCTTCGAACCAGTGCAGGCTTACCTGGATGTCGTGCTTGACGCCTGAGCAAGGCTCTACGGGCAGCCGCTCAAGGGGGTGCCCTCCAGTAGGGCTCACGGTGGCGCGCTTGCATCGTGGTAGGGCTGTCGGCCACTGGTCGAGCATCGGAACCGATGGCCAGTGGTCATCGGCGTCGGGCCTGGGCCCCGGGCTGCTCGAGGGTGACTGCGGTGGCCGGGTTGATGGTCTGGTGGCGGACGGGCAGGACGGCAGGCGAACGCAGGAGGGCAGCCTCAACGGCTCGGTTGGATGCGGGGTTGTAGCTGGTGTGCTGGATACGGGAGATAAGGACCTTCGCAGGCAGGCGGGCGCTACCGAGTTCGCGGCGGGCGGCGGCCTCGGTAAGGAGTTGGTGGGGTACGTGGCCGCTGGCCTCGGCGTCGGCGAGCACGGTGGCGAGAGCGGGCCAGTTGGGGTCGGCGAGGATCCGTGTCGCGTGGTCGGGGATGGCGGCGCGGACATCGCTGGCAAGGGTGTTGCGGGTCTGCTCCTTGGGTTGGCGCTGGACGAGGAACGCGAGCTGGTCGGCGGCGGCCCGGTCGTAGGCGGCCTGGAGGTGCTGGACGGTTCGACGCGCGGCTTCGGCCTGCTGGGCATGACCCTTGGCGGTGTGCCAGCGCTGGGAGAGGACCGCGGCCCAGGTGAGAGCCGCGACGAAGACGGCGAGGGTGCTGCCGTCCTTGCCGCTGCTGGCGTGCACAAGGTCGCGGGCCGCCCGCCGCAGACCGGCTGCCGCCGTGTGATCGGCACGAATCTGGGAGCGCTGGGCGCGGGCGAAATTCTTTGCTGCTGCTCGGAGTTCGGCACGCAGGTCCTGGGGCGCAGTCTGGGCGGTGGCCTCGATCAGTTCACCGAGGGCGGTGATGTGCGCCTGCGCACGCGCATCACCACTGTCGTCGGTGGTGAATGTGTCGAGGGCATTGGTGGCGTGCTGCCAGCGGGTGGCGGGCTTGTTGCGGCGGGCGGTGGGGTGCTCCTCCGGCTTGCCGGCCGCAAGGAGCGCCTGGAGCTTGGGCAGGGACAGGTCGGGGGCGATCTTCCCGCCGGGGATGTAGTTCGGCTGCCCGTTGGCCTTCAGGTCGCCGGAGCGAGCGACGGAGTAGCCCCGAAGGTCGCCGGACGGGAAACGGAGGATCTTGACCTCGACACCATCGGCCTGGAGGTAGGCGAGAAGCTCCTCAGCGTTGCTCGCGTGGGGGATGGCGGCGCGGATGCGGTCCTGGAGCCACTCGCGGCTGGTCTGTTCCCAGCCGAGGCGCTTGGCCTTGTGCATCTCGGCCTGGGTGGGGCGGCGTTCGGCGGTCCGGTCGCCGGTTCCGAGCTGACGCAGGCCGTAGTCCTTCTCGATCTCGCGGCACTGGGCGCCGACGCGCTGGCCGCTGTTGTGGAGCTTGGGGCGGCGGCCGTCCTCGCGGACAGTGGTGGCGAGGATGTGAATGTGGTCATCCGCGTGGCGCACAGCGATCCAGCGGCAGGCGAGGTCGTCGTCCTTGGGGGCGATGCCGGCGGCCTGGACAATGCGTTCGGCGATCTCGCCCCATTCGGCGTCGGAGAGGTAGCGGTCCTCGGGTGCGGCGCGTACGGGGCAGTGCCAGACGTGGTCGGTGAGCTTCTTGCCGGGCTCGCTGTTGCGCAGGCGGACGGGCTCGTCGAGGTAGCGGGCGAGCTGGGTGAGGGTGGCGTTCTCGTCGCGGCTGGGGTCGGGCATGGCGATCATGGCGAAGCCAGCGACGATGTGCGGGTCGCGGTGCTCGTCGTGGCGGCCGGGTCCGTAGAGGTAGGCGAGCAGGCCGCGGGTGTTGGAGCCGGGGTTCTTGATGGGGGCGATCACGGCGGTGTTCAGTCTTCCTGGTTGGCGGGCTGGCGAAGGGCCTCCGCGATCTCGGTGAGCAGGCCATGCAGTTCGTCGAGGGTGCGGCGGATGTCGAACGGAGGCTCGTATCCGCCGTTGAGGGCTCGGGCGATCTGGTTGACGTTGCTGGCGATACCGCTGATCTGGCGAAGGACGCGGGCGCGGAACTCGTGGATGAGTCGGCGCTCTTCCGCCAGGGACAGGTCGATGAAGAACCGGCCGGCTATGAAGGCCAGGACCACGTCGGCGGCGAACCCGGACAGACCGCGGTAACCATTGGCGGTGGCAGCCGCACGCAGTCGAGGTTCTTCCTCGGGTTCGAACCGCAGAGGGCCGACGCGCTCTTCGCGCTTGGTGCCGGTGTAGCGGCGGTTCTTCGGCGCGGCATCATCGGCGGTGCTGTGGTCGGAGAACTCGTCGTCGGTCTCGATCGGGCGGACGTCGGCAAGGATCTGCTGCTGGACGGCAAGGAGCTTGTCCGAGTCGGGGCTACCCTCGGCCCCGACCTCCTGGCCTGGCGCGCCCTCGCGCTGGGCCGCCTCGGCCACCCCTGGGGCGGAGATCCCGCGAGTCCGGCCACGAGTCGGACTCGCGGTACTACTGGCTCCGCCAGGGGCCCGGTTGCCGAACGCCCACTGCCAAAGACCCTTTACGGTATGGGATTTACTCCTCTCCTTCGCGCTCTCGCCGGTGGTGCCGTCGGGGTGATGGGTGTCGGTCACGGGTTGATCTCCTGTAGCAGGGGGTCAAGGTGATGTGATGCGAGCAAGCTGCGAACGCGGCGCACGAACCTATTCGGGCGGCAAGCGGTTCGGCGGAAGAGCGATCCGGTTCATTGGCGGATTTCGCTGAACACCAGGTGGACATCCGCCAGACCCTTGGCGGTGACGTGGCCGCCCGCCAACGCCGTACGGATCATTGGCGGGCAGCCGCCCCGGATCGGTGGCGTGTCAGGCGGGCAGCGGATGCTCGAGTGCCTGCTCAGGCGTGCGTTCGACGTTCTTGAGCGGAGGCCCAGCTTGCTCGTCCCGCAGGAGCGCCATCAGCTCCGTCCGGCGCTTGCTGCTGATCGGAACCTTGGCGTCGCTGAGAGCCTGCTCGACCACGGCAACGCTGAGGCCGTGCTCGGCGACGATCGGCCGCATCATCTCCACGAGTTGGTCCATGGTCTTCGCCGGTGGACGTCCGGTGCGCCTGCGAAGGACGACTGGCTCTTCGTCTGGGGTCAGGTCGTCTTCCCTGCGCTCTGTGATCGGCACGGGGCTGGGCGGGGTGGGCTGGACCACCAGGGTGGGATTGGGGTTTTCGTGGAGCGGGAGTTCGTCCTCGACAGGCTTCGGTTCGGTGGCGCTGGTGCCGTGGGTGAGGAGGGTACCGCCGAGGAAGGCGAGGGCGGGCCATCCGGCGACCAGGATCCGCAGCCAGGCGGGAACGCGGTCGAGGTCGAGGAGCCCGGCGGTGGCGACGTTCGCGCCGAGGGAGGCGGTCAGGGCGATGGCGAACCAGGTCCAGGCGGTGCCGGCCGGGCGGCCGGTGGTGCGCAGGGTCCGCATCCGGTTCCAGGCGGCGACGAGCAGCAGGTCGACCGAGACGGGGTAGGCCCAGGCTTTCCAGCCGTGCTGCCCGGCGGCGTCGGCGATGTCGTGGAGGTGGGCGAAGGACAGGGCGCCCGCGATGGCGGCCTGAACGAGGACGGCGTCCGGGCGGAACGTGCGGCGTAGGCGGGTGACGGGCATGCGGAAGGTGGTCCTCGCAGGTGGGGTGGGTGGTGTGCGGAAGTGCCGTCTTTGCCGTCTTGCCGTCTCGGAGCCCCTCCCCGAGGCTGCTGGCGGGTGCGGCTTCGGGGAGGGATGTTCAGTTTCGGGACGGTCGCGTCATCCGTCTCGGGACGCTTATCCGTCCCGGGCGGATGGCCTTTGACCTGTGGTTTTACGGCAGGGACGGCTGGGACGGCACAAGACGGGTGTGGTTGCCGTCCCGGCCAGGGCCCGCCGCTCGCGCCCCGGATGGGGGCGGCGGCGGGCGGGGACGTCTGCCGTCCCAACAGCGGCTCGATCCGTCTCGGTACGGATGCCGGTGCCGTCTTGGCGTCGTGTTCCGTCTCGGCGGTAGGTGCGGTGACCTGCGCTGTTACGGCTGGGACGGCAGGGACGGCAATACGGGGGTGGTCAGCCTCTGCTGACCATGGCGCTGGTCGTGCTCGTGGCAGTGCTGCTGCCGGTGGTGGGGTGGACGGTGGGGCAGTAGCGGCGCCAGGCGTCGAGGAACTTGTTGTGCAGGTAGCCCTTGCGCTGGGTCCCGTCGGGCATGCGGACGTTGCCGGAGGAGATGCCGAACTCACGCAGCATCGCGCCGAGGCCGCGCGGGGTCAGCCCGCCCCGGCCCGTCTCGGCCCAGGGGGCCTCGGGGTCGCCGTTGAGGGTGAACAGCAGTTGGTCGGTGGCGATGCTCTCCGGCTCCTTGGCGGCGTGGAAGACGCGGCGGATGTCGGCGAGGATCCGCGCGCCGCCGGGGTTGTCCTCCTCGGTCTGCACCTCGGAGGCGACCATCCGCCGGCACGCCTGCCGTGCCAGGCGCGGCCAGGGACCTCCGGCGAGGTCCGCGACGATCACCAGGGGCTCCCAGGTGTCGGCCGCGCGGTCCTCCACCGGCATGCGCGGCTCCCAGTTCAGGGCCCGGTCGGCGAGCGGCGCGCTCCAGCGGGCGAGCCGGTCGCGCACGGCGTGCAGGGCGGGGCTGTCCCGCTTGGTGCGGTACGGCGCAACGGACTCGCCTTCGGCGCGGCGGCGCATGCGGACCACGATCGAGCGGTCCATGATCGTGTCGGGCAGGTCGCCGATCCCGGCGATGGCCGCCATGGCGAAGGTGTGGAACTTGCGCGGGGTGTGGTCGTTGCCGACCACCCGCAGCACGTAGCGGTCGCGCTGGTGACCGGCGTTCAGCAGGCCGCGCATCTCCTCGTTCTTCTCCGCCATCTTCGGACTGCCGAAGATCGTGTCCGCCTCGTCGACCAGCAGGGTCGGCGGCTCCTCGGTGATCGAGCGGAACACCGCCGCCGGGGTCGAGTTCACCGTCAGCACCGGCTGGTGGACCGTCTCGGTCAGCACGTCCAGCAGCCGCGACTTGCCGCACCGCTTCGCCGGGCCGACCACCGCCAGCCGCGGGGCGTGCTGCCACGAGCCCTGCAGGTGGGTCGCCGCCACCCACAGCGTCACGGCGTCCAGGGCCTGCTCGGACGGCAGGATCACGAACCTGGCGATCAGGCCCTTCAGTTGCCCGAGCACCTCCGAGCCCTCGCCGGCCTCGGCGTCCGGCATCGCGTCGACCCAGTCCCCGGCGGCGGGCACGACGCTCTCCGCCTCGGCGGAGTCCTGTCCACAGCCTGTGGACGGAGTAACGCGAGGGTCGTCGTGGTGGGCTCCGGGCTTGGCGACAGGCGGCCAGCCGGGCGTGGAAGGGGCTGCCCTGTCGGGCTGGGGAGACGTAGAGTTCATGCTGAAGCTCCAGACTGGGGCGCGGGACCTGATCCGTCGCGCGCCGCCGATGAAGGTCGTGGATAGGGACTTCGCCCGGCCCTCGGTGTTCGCAGCACCGGGGGCCTTCGTGCGTCCGGAGCAGGTGGGCGCAGAAGGCCGCTCCCACCCAACTCGAAGGATCTGCAAGCACGTTGGCGGTGGCACCCGGCGGCCTGTGTCGCCGGGGAAGCACGAACCTACGCAGACGCGCCGGGAAGATCCACTGCTGGCGGGCAAGTCCGCCCACGGCAGACAGGCTTGTCGAACGGGCTCTCGCCAAGTCAAGCTGCATCTGCCGCCACCCCCTCCCCCACCGCCGCGTCGATGCCGAGCAGGCGCAGGAGGTCCGCCGTGATCACGCGGTACTTCTTGCCCAGCCGGAGCACCCGGCAGGGGTAGTCGCCGAGGCGGGCCAGCTCGTAGCCCTTGCTCCGGCCCAGCCCGATGGCGCGGTTGGCGGTGTCGAGGTCGATGGCCGCCGGCAGCGCGAGCAGCTCGGCCCGACCCATCCCCCGAACCGCCACCGACGTCATGTCAGTTCGCACATGAACTCCAAATTCGAGACTTCCCCACCACTGTGGGGCGCGGCCCAATGCCGCAACGGAGAGAAGCTTTCCAGTGGCTAATGTGTCGATATGACACAACGCCGCGAGGAACACTGGTCCACCGACGACGAGGAAGCGCCCGAGTGGCACGAACGGATCACCAAGGACGTGATCCGAGCAATCACCCGCAGGAGGAAGGACCTTGGACTGTCCGCACAGGACGTGGCCGACGCAACGGACGAATTGGGCTGCGAGATCCCCCGGAACGTCATCGCCAACTGGGAGTCCGGCAGGCGAAAGACGATCACGATTCCCGAGCTGATCGTCGTGGCCGAGGCCCTGGACATCGCACCGGTCGAGCTGCTCTTCTCCCCCGCCCTGGGCGGCAGGTTCGACTACCTGCCGGAGATGCTCAGCGACCGCTGGTCGGCACTCACCCACTTCACCGGCGAGGCCCGCCACTCACTCGGAATGTATCGGCTCCACCTCTACCGGGAGCACGAACGGATCTGGCAGGAGCTCCGAGAGGAGCACCACGACGCGTTCCAGCTGGAATTCCAACCGTTCCGGGAGAACTGGCCTCCCGGCTCACAGGACAAACTCGACGCCTTCGTCGCGGCCATCCGCGAACGACTTCAACCCGTCAGGGCACACCTGCGCGAGATCGGCCTGGAAGTCCCGCACCTCGCGTCGCATCTCGACTTCCTCGACGCCGACCTCCCCCCGCTGAACACCGATACCGACCCGGAGGACGAATGAAGGGTTCCACCTACCACCGCTGCTACTGCCGCGACGCCGCCACCGGCAAGCCGCTCGGCAAATCCTGCCCGAAGCTCGGCAGCCGCAAGCACGGCGCATACTCCATCCGTCAGGAGCTGCCCAACGCCGAGGACGGAACCCGCCGTTCGTTCAACCGCTCCGGCTACGGAACGCTCAAGGAGGCCCAAGCCGACCTCGACCACGTCCGCGGTCTGCTCGCCCTCGGCAAGGACGACGCCGAAGACCTGTCCCTGGTCGCGGAGCTCCTGGTGAAGGTCGCCGACGAGAAGGCCCAGCTGCCCGATATCGAGGAGACCCGCAACCGCCTGAAGAGCGGTCAGGACCTCTCGACCCGCGTCACCGTGGGCGAGTGGCTCGACACCTGGCTGGCCAGCAAGAAGATCCGCAAGTCCGGTCTCACCCGGTACGAGTGCGACGTCCGGATCCACCTCAAGCCCCGCATCGGGCACATCCGCGTCGACCGGCTGCGGGTGAGCACACTCGCCGAGATGTTCACGGCCATCGCCGACGCCAACGAGGAGATCCTGGAGAACAACGCCCTGCGGCACGCGCTGAAGGCCGAGCTCGCCACGGTCCCGAACAAGGGCGCAGCGAACCGCGCCCGCCGCAAGGCCCTGCACGCCGAGCTCGCCGGAATGCCGCCCTTCCGGCGCACGACCGGCGCGGCCACCCGCCAGCGCATCCGGGCCACGCTCCGAACCGCCCTGAACGCCGCCATCCCCGAGGGCCTGATCACCCTCAACCCGGCCGCCCACGTCAAGCTCGACCCGGCCACCAAGCCGAAGGGCCTGGTGTGGACGCCCGAGCGGGTCGCGCAGTGGCGGGAGACCTGCATGAAGCCCTCTCCGGTGATGGTCTGGACGCCGCAGCAGACCGGCGCGTTCCTCGACTCCGTCGCCGACGACCGCCTGTACGCGATGTGGCACGTGATCGCCTTCCGCGGCCTTCGCCGGGGCGAGGCGTGCGGGCAGCTGTGGTCCGAGACCAACCTCGACGACAGCTCGCTGACCGTGACGACCCAGCTCGTGCAGGACGGCTGGGAGGTCGGGGAGTCCGCCCCGAAGACCGATGGCAGCTTCCGGACCGTGGCGCTCGACGACGACACGGTGGCCGTCCTGCGGCGCCACCGCGAGCAGCAGCGGAAGGAGCGGGCCGACTGGGGACCGGCCTGGAAGGACACCGGCCGGGTCTTCACCAACGAGGACGGCTCCTGGCTCCACCCCGGCAAGGTCACCGAGATGTTCGCGCGGCTGATCGCCGCGTCCGGGCTGCCGCCGATCCGCCTGCACGACCTCCGCCACGGCGCGGCCACGCTCGCCCTCGCCGGCGGGGTCGACATGAAAGTGGTGTCCGAGATGCTCGGCCACTCCTCCATCAAGATCACGTCGGACACCTACACCAGCGTCCTGCCCGAGATCGCCAAGGGCGCGGCCGAGGCCGCCGCGCGGCTCGTCCCCCTCCAACGGAAGACCGAGGCCGAGGCCCGCACCAAGGCTGCGGCCGAAGCCGAGAAGGCCGAGCGGAAGGCCGCGAAGAAGAAGGCGAAGACCAAGGCCAAGAAGACCAAGGTCTGACCGGAGATCGACACCGGCGCTCACGCATCGCTCACGCAGGCGGTTCCGTACCGCGTCGTCGACCCCTGCCTGCATGCCCGGAAACAACAAAAGGGCCAGGTCAGCGGCTATCTGACCTGGGCCTTCTCTGAGCCGCCTATGGGATTCGAACCCATGACCTACGCATTACGAGCGCACTCGGTCCCGTGCCCACCAGTCCCAACGGGCGGGCCTGAGTCCCAGTTTTGCCTGATCAGAGCACATGCACCCCTGACGGTTAGTCCCAGGCGGGGCGGTGCGTCCCATGGGTGCCCGAACGTCCCGGGCACTTCGCGGGCACCCCGGCGGCTGAGGAATGTCCTAGAGTCCAGCTTAGACGCACCGGCCTCGATCGTCACTCTCGGCAACACCAGCCTGTACGCCTGAAGGCCAGCGGCCAGCGATGCCGTCTCGGGATCCGACGCAGAGTCGGCGTTCGGCGGACGGCGGGCCCGTCCGCTCCGTAGGCTCCAGGGCATGGCCACCACGACCGAAGTGCTCGCTGCGGACTTCCTTCGGGCGCGCTGGACTCCCACCGAGGCTGAACAGGCCCTCGCCCAGGAGCTGTCGCTCGCCGCGTCGGCGGACGGCGGCCTCGACGGCCTGGCCGCTGGCGGCGTTCTGGCCCCGGAGGTGGTCCGGGAGGCCATCGCTCGCCGGCCAGACACCACTGGCCGGCTCACGCAAGCCCTGCTGGCGCCGACCCGGCTCGGGGGTGACCTGGACGGGCTGCTGACCACCCTGGTGGACCGGGTCGCCACCGGCACCGACCCGGCCGGCCGCTACGTCGAGGCTCCCGGCCAGGTGCCGAACCGCCCGCTGACGGTGTTCATCGGCGGCGGGATCACCGGCACCCCTGCCTGGTGGCAGGACTGGGCGGCGTTGCAACTGCTCATCCACCCCAAGGTGACCGTCGTCAACCCGCGCCGGGAGCACTTCCCGGCCGAGGACCGGACGGTGTCGGCCGAACAGATCGCCTGGGAGTACCACGCGCTGCGCGCCGTCGAGGGGGTGATGTTCTGGTTCCCGGCCTCCGTCGGCGACCAGCCGATCGCCATGTTCGAGCTCGGCGCCCACGCCGCTGGCACCACCCTGGCGGTCGGCGCTGCATCCACCTATCCGCGGCGCTTCGACGTGGTGGTGCAGCTCGCCCTGGTGCGCCCGGAGCTGACCGTCCACGACTCGCTGACCGCGACCGTGCAGCAGGCGCTGCAGGTGTTCGGCGGCTGACCGGCGAGCGAGACCTTCAGAAGGGGAACCGCTGTGGCAGAACTGCGGATCGCCACGTTCAACACGCTGTTCGGCGGCCGGGACGACGACGGGTACGGCGACGACCGCCGCTGGCAGCAGCAGGCCCAGTTCCTGCGCTCCCTGGAGGCCGATGCCTACGCCCTCCAGGAGTGCAACGTGTGGGACGCGCTCGGCGGCCGGCGCCTGCACCAGGCCCGCCGCCAGCTCGGCATGACCAGCGCGTTCCTCGCATTCGCCAACAAGACCACCACCGGGCACCGCTTCCACACGGCGCTGCTGTTCGGCCCGCGGATCAGCGTGCTGGCCGAGGACGGAGACCGCGCCCGCTACCACCACGTCCTGGGCTGGGCGAACGTGGAGATCGACGGCGACCCGACGCCCTGGGCCTTCCGCAACTTGCACCTGGACCCGTTCGACCCGGCCAACAGGGCCAGGGAGGTCCAGCCGCTTCAGACCCTCGCGGACCCCGGCCGCCGATCCGTGCTCCTCGGTGACGCCAACTCGCTCGGTTTCGGGCACCCGGAGCCAGACTGGGCGCCGCTGCCGGCGCACCTGCGCAACGCCCAGCTCGGTCTGGACGAGCCGCGCTCGGCGCAGCGGACGGCGATGGAGCTACTGCAGGCGGCCGGCTTCACCGACGTCGCCCACGCTCGCGGGGATGGCCGGTTCACCGGCGGCTTCGGCGCGGGTGACGTGCCGCGCCGCCAGGACCTGGTGCTGCTCTCACCCGTGCTCGTCCCGGCGGTGGTCGGCTACGAGGTACACGACGAGCCGGTCGCGGGCGGGTTCAGCGACCACGCCGCGGTGGTCGTGACCATCGACCTGGACGGGATCGCCTGACGTCAAGTCAGGCGGTGGTGCTGAGATAGTGCCGGGTCAGCAGGCTCTCGGCCCACTCGGCACCGGTGACCAGAAGCGTTCCGCCAGGCAGTTGCTCAAGGGAGGGCAACTCGGTGCCTGACGCCGTGCTCCTCACGGGCTCGTGGTCGTAGGTGAGCTCGGCGAACAGCGTGCCGATCGGGTTCCCGTCCACCACCTGGTTGTATCGGTCCAGCCCCGCCCGGATCCTGTCCGGCAGGTCGGTCCGGTCCGCGGCCTGCTCGATAATCCACTCCGCCGTTACCTCGTCGAGCGGCTTGGGCCAGTCAGCCTCCTCGCGGTCCTGATCGTGGTCCCGCGCGGTGTAGATGAGCAGCGCGACGGTCGGCAGCGCGTACGTCCACGGGCCGCTGCTGTAGCCCTCCGGGGTGCTGGTCGGTTGCAGCAGGGTGGCCGCCCGGCGTAGCGAGTCGTGCCATCGTTGCTCCAGCCACCCCGCAGCCGGCATGTTGTACGCCAGTTGGCCCGCCCGCCACCACAAGCTCTGAACGTCCATGCCACTAACCTAGGTCCCCTGAGATGGCCCTGGGGGCCGGAACGCGGAACATCAGGGCTCGACCGGGGATTCGCGGGCGCTCGCTGTATTCCCATCTGCGCAAAGTGCGATAAACGCAACAAGACCTAGATTGTCCTGCTTCTGGCATGTATGTTGTCCGGCTCATCCCCGGGTGGTCCGGTGGATGGTGTGCTGGGGGGTACGTGGGTCTGCAGGTGTTCCGCGTTTCGGATGGGGATGTTCGTCGTGTCGAGGGCGACACCGTGGAGCTGGAGCGTCACCTCCAGGCTCTCGTGGAGGCGAACATGGAGGAGATGCTGGGCGGCGTTCGCTTCCTGGCGAGCGAGTACTCCACTGGTCCGGTGCACCGGGGCCGGATCGACAGCCTCGGTCTGGACGAGGACGGCAGCCCGGTGCTGATCGAGTACAAGCGCCAGCGCAGCGAGTCGGTCCTCGCGCAGGGGCTGTTCTATCTCTCGTGGCTGGTGGAGAACCGCGCCGAGTTCGAGGCCCTCGTCGAGCAACGGCTCGGCGCCGAGGCCGCCGAGCAGGTGGACTGGAGCAACCCGCGGGTGGTGTGCATCGCGGCGGACTTCACCCGGTACGACCTGGTGGCGGCCGGGATGTCCCACCACCGGATCGACATGGTGGTTTACCGGCGTTACGGGGACGACTTGGTGACGCTGGAGCTGGCGGCGTCGGTCGCCGGCGGGTGCGGCGCCCTTCCGGGTCGGCGGACCGAGCTTGCCCGCCCGGTCGCGGCCAGCCGTCGGACGGTCACCGACGTCCTCGCGCAGGCCAGCAGTGATGTCCGCGGGCTGTACGAAGAACTCGACGCCCGCCTGCTCGACTTGGGCGAGGGCCACGCGGTGCCGCTGCAGCACTACGTTGCCTACCGCCGTCGGCGGAACTTCGCCTGCGTCCGGGTGCTGGCGCAGGCGCAGGCTCTGGTCGTCTTCCTGCGTGTCGACCCGACGACGGTGCAGCTGGTCCCGGGCTGGACTCGGGACGTCCGGAGAATCGGGCACCTCGGGACGGGCGAGCTGGAGGTCCGTATCGGGTCGGTGGAGGACCTCGATCGGTCAATGGAGCTGCTGCGCACGAGCTACGCCGCTGCCGCGTAGTTCGTCAACGGCGATGGGCCGCACCCCTTTCGAGGGGTGCGGCCCATCGCCGTTGACGGCCTGCTTGTCAAGGGCCGGGTTAGCCAGGGTGGCGGCTACCGTCGTCGGGACTGCGAAGGCGGAGGTGGTGCGGCGGCGGTCGGTTCGCTCGCCCGCGGGGTGGAGGCGGAGTTGATCGCCTGCTGGATGTGGGCGCGGCGGGCGGCCCAGCGGCTCAGGTCCCGCTGATAGGTCCGGCTTTCCTCCCCGCCGGCAAGGATCGGGTGCGGGGCGGCAGGCTGACGGTCCTGGGGGTTCGGCTGTTCGATGTGTCGGTCCTTTGCGTCAGGGGGTGGCGGCCCCGAGGTCGGGGCCGGGGCCGAGCGGGGTCAGTCTCCGCGGTGGGGCCGCGGGTCTCGGGCCATCGCAGTGATCAGCGCGCGTTCACGGACGAGGTCGGCGTGGACGTCGGGCTGGTTCGGGTCGAGGGCTTCGACGGCGCTGTGGATCGCGTCGAGGGCTTCGGATCGGCGGCCGAGGCTTCGCCAGGCGGCGGCGGTGCGGAAGAGCATGATCGGGTCCGCGTCGTCGAAGGTGGGCCAGGCGGCCAGCTCGAGGATCCGCTCGGCCTGGTCGGGCAGTCCGTCTCCGAGCCAGAGGCCGTGGAGCAGGGCGTGGCAGACCTGGGGGTTGTCGCCGGCCTCGGCGAGGCAGCGGTCGAGGGCTTCGAGGGCGCCGGGGGCGGAGCTTCCGAGGAGAGCGAACGCTGCGAGGGCGCGGGTGTACGGATCCCAGCGGGCTCGCTCGCCCACCGGGACTTGGTCGAGCAGGTGCTGGATGCTGCGGCACCGGAAGTCGAAGCGCAAGGTGCCGAGGTGGATGTGCCGGAGCGCTTGGGCGTGGACGCGGTCGGTGCCGGGCTGGGTGAGGTGGTCGGTGCCGGCGAGGTGGGCGAGGGCGCTGTTGCGTCGGCTGCGGGCGTACCAGGCGAGGTGGTTGGCCAGCGCCGCGCTCGTCTGCCAGTCCGCGTTGGCGCGACTGAGCCAGCGAGCGGCTTCGGAGGGCCAGGGCCGGCCCGCGTCGATGTCCTGTTCGATGAGGGAGCGGATGGCGGCCAGTGCGGTCGGGCGCAGGTCGTCGCGGTGGACGGCGGCGGCCAGGGCGGCGTACGAGCCGGGGGTGTCGAGCAGCCCGCGGATCATGATCCGCTGGGTCGGCGGGTAGGCGGCAGCGCGGGCGATCCGTTCGATGGTGCCGAGAGCGGTGGTGGTGGTCAGGCCGTGTCCCTTGTGGAGTCTGTTCCTTGGTGGCGGTGGTGGGTTCAGCGGGTTCGACGGGTGTCGGTTGAACGGGGCTGGGCGGGCGTCGGAGTCGCGCCCAGCGTGGTGTTCGGGAATTTCGAGAAGGTGCGGCGGGCGACCTCGACTCGGCGGGCGGAGCTGCTGCGTTCGGACGCCTGGGCGGTGGCGGCTGCGGGCGGCAGGGGCTGCCGGGGATCGCGGGTCCACTCATCGGCGGATTCGTAATCGGGGAAGGCGCCTTCGGTGAGGGTGTAGGTGCCGGCCGAGTAGTCGACGTCCTCGAACAGCACCCGGACGGGGCTGCCGGGCGGGGCCAGGGGATCGTCGAGGATCACCCAGGTGTACCAGTCGTGCACGAGGTAGTCGTCTCCTCGCCACGCTTCCCCCGGCTTCCAGCCCGGATCCCAGGTCCGGTTCCTGGTGTACGAGGCGTCACTCCTGAGCCCGTTGCCGCTGGAGCGGATCCGGTGCTCCAGCGCGATGGTCTCCGCGTTCGCCGGCACGCTGTGGTGGCCGGCCAGGGCGGCGATGGCGGTGATGTCGGCGCCGCGCTGGATGAGCCAGTGCTGGGCGAGGACGGGCAGCGGGTGGGGTGAGGTTTCGAAGTGGAAGAGCCCGGCGGTCCGGTCCCGCCGGATGTGGATGGCCATGTAGTGCGGGTCACCGGGCATTCCGATGGCGGCCGAGTCGTCGCGCACCACGAGGTAGCTGTTGCTCACGCTGGTGTCCGCCGGCTGCCCGTAGGCGTGGTGTTGGGAGATCACGGTGTAGCTGGCCGCGCTCAGCCCACTGCTGTACTCCGCTTCCGCGTCGTCCGCGGTGGCCGGGGTCAGGCCGTCGAGGTCGAGCAGCTCGTCGAAGCCGGTGTCGATGGGCACTCCTGTCGAGAGGGGCATGTGCAGTCCGCGGTGGTTAGCGGGCTGGCTGCCGAGGCTGGTCGGGTGGGTTCGTGGGGGTGGTCGAGCGGCTGGTGGCCAGTGCGGGCGGCGAGAGGACGACGCGGGTGCGGGCAGCCAGGGCCCGCGCGGACGGACCGGACGCTGCCGTGGGGGCGAGGGGGCGGACGTCGAGGTACAGCAGGTGTTCGGAGGTGAGATCACGGCCGAGGCGGGCCACCGGCGCCGGGTCGGCCATCGCGGCTGTGACGGCTTCCAGGAGCGGGGCTGGGATGTTCTCCGACATCTCGATGGTCCAGCCCTCGACTTCGCCCGGACCGAGTTTGCCGCCGCTGATCTGCCAGTCACGGCTCTCCCCCACGAACATCTGCCCGGCGGGGGCGGTACAGCGGTAGACGCTGGCCATCTCGGCGTCCGGTGCGTCCCACATCAGGTGTTCGCGGGTGCTGTTGTCGTGCCAGCCGGCGGCGATGATCGGTACGAGACCGTCCTCGGCGTTGCCGACGGGCCGGATCAGCTCGCCCGGGCTGGCAGCCAGCGCGGTGTGCAGGGCGGTCACGATCTCCGGTGGGGTGCGGCGGTCCGCGGTGACCCGCCAGACCTCCTCGCCGCTCGGCGGGTAGTTGAAGGAGGCGGTCCAGCTCGTCCCCGTGGCGTCGGCGGTCGACTCGGCGCGCAGCCGTCGGCACGGGCTGGTGTACACCGTGGTGTTGCCCTGCTTCTCGATGGTCCAGCCCCGGTCGGTCAGGGGCTTGGCCGTGGAGGTGCGATCGTGGCCGGGGCCGGCGAGGTAGACCGGGGCGACGAGAGCCAGCGGCGCCGGCCTGAAGTCCGGGGCGAAGAGCTCCGGGATGCGCTCGACGGCCCCGGCCAGCAGGCGGTCGATCCTCTGGAGCGCCTGCTGGTGCTGGGCTTCCGGCAGCGATCCCCAGGTCCACTTGGTGCCGTCGCCGACGGGAAGGTCGTGAAGCGCTTCGGCGATCCAGCCGCGATTCACCATCGCATTGATCTGAGACGCAGCGACGCATGCCGCCGCGTCCTTCAAGTCATCCATGGTGAAGGAGAGTTCATCGAGATCCATGGTGAGGGATGGTGTCCGCCTTCGGCTTGCGGTGCGCGGGTCGAGGTTGGCGCCCAGCTCCAGGTCGAGGAGCGCCGGCGCGCTCGCCGCCGCCGCGACGACCATGTCCTCCACCAGCAGACTCGCCAGGGCCCTCTGCTCAGGGGGAAGTCGGCCCCAGATCGTCGGGGTGCGACTCCGGCTGCTGGGGATGACCCGGGTCACGATGTACCAGTCGACGACGGGGCCGGAGTCTTCGATCTGCTCCAGGACCTGCTCGCACAGCTCGGCCGCGGCTTCGCGCAGGTCCGTCTCGGTGTACGGGTTGACGTTGGCGGGGCCGACCCGGTGGCCGAGGCGGGCGAGCAGTTCTTCGTCCATCCAGTCCCGGTCCCGCTGCAGGGGGGCGGGGTCGGTGAGGGCCTGGGCGAGGGCGTCGACGACGACCGTGGGGGCGTTGGTGGTGGCCATGGCCTGCCAGTAGGGCGGGTAGCCGCCGGAGCCTCGGGGACCGATCTCTACGTACAGGTGGGGGTGGGCCATGAGGTCGTCCGGATGGCCGGGCGGGTCCAGGCGGACTTGGACGCGGGCGAGTTCGTCGGGAGCTTCGAGGTCCAGCACGCCCGCGCGGTAGGTGCTGCGCCAGCCGGCGTCGGTGAGGGTGCGGATCAGGGTCCGCCGGTCGGTCGGCTGCTGGAGGGCGGGGTGCGACTCGCCCGTCCAGTCGATGGTGCCCCCGGTGCGGGTGAGTACGTCGGTGACGGCCATGACGATCTCGGGCGGCGTCTCGGTCGAGAAGCCCGCCATCCAGGTCGGCGTGCCGAGGGGCTCCGGGGCGGCCGTGATCCGCCAGGCGGCACCGGGGTCGAGCTGGCCGTCCGCGACGCGAAAGCGGTGGTTCGGGCTCCAGGCGAACTCCTGGCTCAGGTCGTCGTCGGTGCTGCGGCCCCAGCCTTGCTGGACGAGGCGGTCGAAGACCCGGTTGGCGTGGCGGGCCCCGGCGAGGTAGGCCGGGGTGACGTCGATCATGGGTTCGGGGATGGCGTTTCCTCGGGTGCTGTCAGCGGCTGCGGCCGTGGGTGACGGTGGCGGAGCGGGCGGCGGGTCCTGGATCGGTGGCGGGCCGCGGGCCCGCAGTTTCGTTCCGGTGTTCAGCGGGAGCGAGGCCCCGGCCCGGCTGCCGGCTGTGGGGAGGTCGCGGGTGCCGAGAAGGCGGCCCGGGTGGAGTCGGCGGCGGCGCGGGCCGGGGAGGTCGTGCGGGCGGCCTGGGCGCGGTGGACGTCCAGCGGCGTGGGGCTGGAGGGGATCTCGGTCAGTTCGGCGGCGCCGATGACCGCCGCGCCGACGGCCAGGTCGCCGAGGTCTCCGATGTCGCGGACGGCGGGGGCGAGCATCGCGCTGACCATGGTGTGCAGGATGGAGTCCGGCGTGGAGGTGCTGGCTGCGGCGGACCAGCCGTCGAAGTCGCTGGCGATGTCGACGCTCCAGAAAGCGTCCTGCCCAGCCTCCTCCCACTCCTCGGGGTCCGGGAAGGCCCGGGTGTTGAGGACGATCGTGTCCTGCGGGCTGTACTCCGAGCACGCCGTCTCGGTGCCCGTCGCGGCGTCCCAGGTGAGGGTCCACCCGTTGGCGTGGAGGGGGGTGCGCCACTCGGGGTCGGCGGCGGCCTCGGTCAGCCGTCCACCGGTGCGCAGCCGGTTGGCCAGGTCGGTGGTGATGGCCTCGACGACTTCGATCGGTGTGTTCTCGGTGAGGCTGACGGTCCACAGCGGAGGGAGGAAGGGGCGTTCGTGGACGGCGATCTTCCACACCACGCCATACTCCTGCGGCTCGTATCCGAGCCGGATTCGGCCGTCGGTGGAGATGATCAGCTGGTTGCCGCGGCCGTCGTCGAGGCGGACGGCTCCCGCCTCGGTCAGGGGGCGGATGGCGCGCTCGGTGTCCGGGGTGGGGCCGGCGTACAGGGCTGGGGAGATGCGGACCTGCTGCCAGGGCCGGTCGCGGGCCAGCTTGGCCCAGTGGGGATTGGCCGTGGTCAACTGCTGCTCCAAGTGGACGGTTTCATGCGGTGCGGGCGGTCAGCGGGACCTCGGCTGCGGGCCGTCGCGGTCCGGCGCCCCGGTGTGGCCGAGCGGGCCGGTGGCCGGAGGAAGGGCGGCCAGGGTGACCGGTGTGGTTCGGGTTCGGGCTGCTGCGGATCGCGGCGAGCAGTCGGTGCCGAGGCGGCCGACGGCGTGGTCGGCAGCCTCCCGGCCGGAGGCGACGATCTCGGCCGTCAGCCGGAGCGCTTCACCGGCGTCTCCGCCGACGCGGTGGTGGAGGGCCCAGCCGCCGGCCGCGCGCAGGGCCCGGGCACTGCGATCCAGCACGCCGCCCTCGCCGGTGATGACGCCGGCCACCCTGCGTGCCTCGGCCGGGTCGGTGGTGCGCAGCAGGTGGGTGGTGACCTCGTCGATGCGCTCGGCCAGCTGATCCGCGGCGTTGCTCGGTAGGCGATCTCCGGTGACCGCGTCCGGGTCGGCCCGGCCGGGACCGGCGGGTCCGGGCTCGGCCGGCGCCTCGCCCGGGCCTTCGCGGGCGGACTGCTGCCCAGTCCCACGTGGCAGGTTGCGGCGCGGGCGCGGCTCGAGATGGACCTGGGTGCGGTTGGCGGCGGGGATCTGGAGGCGCTGGCGGAGCGCCGGCAGAGGATTGACCACCTCGTCGAGCGCGGCACTGATGAGGGCGGAGGGGGTGTGGCCAGCGAAGACGGCGTGCCAGCGCTCGCTGGGGTAGCCGCGGGGTCCGCCCCAGACGGTGACGGTCGGACCGATCCCGCGGATGTCGCCGATGTTGTGGTTGACGGCGATGCCGGCGGTGGCGTCGGGTCGGGTGCAGCTGTAGACGCCGTGGATAGGGCTCGTCTCCCGCGACCACGGTTCGTCGGCGGCTTCCAGGTCGGCCGCGATGGTGTTGTCCAGCGACCGCCGCCCCCACAGCAGTTCGTCGCGCACCGTCTCGGTAGTCGCGGTCAGGGCATGGGAGAGGCGCGCGGCCACCGCGGCGACGACCTCGACCGGGGTGCGGGTGCAGAAGGTGGCATGCCAGGTCCGCTTGCCGACGGGCGAGGCGTACGCGGCGATGGTCCAGCGGGGCCCGTTGGTGGTGTCGTGGTCGAGTTCGATCGCGGCGAGGAGGGACTCGTGCAGGGCGACGGTGGTGTCCTGCCCCGGGCTGTAGCGGCCCCAGGTGGGGGACGTTTCGAGGAACTGGGCGAGGGCTGCCTCGGCGTCGCCCGGTCCGGCCAAGTGGCCTGGTGTGACCACCACTTCGAGGTCGGAGGCGGGGGTGCTCAGGAGGTCTCCTTCGTGCTGGGGCGGGGTCGGGCCGCCCCGGTGGGGGCGGCCCGGCTGCCGGTGATCAGGCTTCGGCCTGTTCCTCGTCCGCAGTCTCGGGGTCGGTCGTGCCCTCGGCGATCTGCCGCTCGGTCTCCGCGAGGCGCAGCTCGGCGATGCCGGCGTAGTGCGGGGTGGCCTCGACGCCGATGAAGTTTCGGCCCTCCAGCAGGGCGGCGACTCCGGTGCTGCCGCTGCCGGCGCAGAAGTCGAGGATGGTCCCCTCCGGGCGGCAGATCTTGACCAGCTCACGCATCACCGAGACCGGCTTCTGGGTGATGTGGACGCGGCCCGCCCGCGGCTGGGAGGCGGTGTAGAGGCCGGGGAGGTAGACAGGGTGGGCCTTGCCGTCGATCGGGCCCTTGCTGCCCCACAGCACGAATTCACAATGCTGCGTGAACCTTCCCATTTGCGGGCGGGCGGCGGGCTTGTACCAGGCGAGTGCGCCGCGCCATATCCAGCCGCCGGCCTGCAGCGCATCGCTCGTGGCGGCGAGCTGACGCCAATCGGTGAAAACGAGGGCGACGCCGCCGGTCTTGGTCGCTCGGTAGGACTCGGCGAGGAGCTGGGAAAGCCAGTAGGTGTAGCTCCTCTGGTCCTTGTTCTCACCGGGGAAATCGGCGAGGGAGTGGGCGGCGTCGTTCGAGGTGTACTTCGCGCGGGCCGTTCGTCCGGTCCGCTCCTGGGCGGTGCGTCCGCCCGAGTTGTAGGGCGGGTCGGTGATGACGGCGTCGATGGAGTTCGAGGGGATCGCGGCGAGCCGGATGAGGGCGTCGCCCTGGTGGATTTCGTAGGGCAAGGGGCGGGCTGACCTCCTGGTCGGGGATGGGGCAGCAACGGCAACCGGCGGTCTGGCCTGGTCTTTCGGCAGGCGGCGGGAGGCCGGCGGGGCGGCTCCGGAGTGCTCGGGCTGCGGCTGCGTCAGGAACCTAGCCCAGGCGCGGCTCGCAACCTAAAACGCACCCCGGACCGGCCTTGCGAAGATCGTTTTAGGTTGCGAGTCGCACTCCGCCTATCGTCTGCCGCACCCCCGGAGATCGCCCGGCCCGGAATGCCGTTTTAGGTTCCGAGCCGGTCCGGTTCTACGGTGGGCACCCCGAAGGAACGCCGCCTTCTTTCTGCACGCCGACCGGATTCCCGTTTTTGGTTGCGAGCCGAGAAGGGGTTAGCGTCCGCCGGGCAAGCCGTCGACACACCCTGAGTTGCAGGAATCGCACCGTTTTAGGTTGCGAGCCCTCGATTCGCTACCGTCGGCCGCCGCAAGCGAATTCCACCCAACCCTTTCCAGGGGATACCCATGCCTTTTTCGAGATTACGAGCGCGGCTTGCTGCCGCCCCCGCCGGCCCGCCCGCCTACCGGCTGGGCGGGCCACCCGCACCCCGCCGCACGATCCGACAGGAGCCCCCGCCTTGCTCGCCCTCACCGCACGGATGCGGATGCCCAAGCCCCGCCCGCCGGACCCCCGCGCCGCCGCGGCCGGAGGTGACGTTCGGAGGGCGCGATGAGCTGGCAGAAGTGGGTCGGCGGCGGTCTCGCCGGCCTGCTCCTGGCACCGTTCGCCATCGCCTTCCCCGCCCTGGCGGTCACCGCCAACGACTCGACCAAGTCCGGCACTTGCACACCGGGCCCCGGTCCACAGCCTGTGGACAGCGCGGCCGTCGCCGCCCAGGTCAAGAAGATCCTGGACGGCGCGACCGGGCAGGTCGGACCCGTCGCCGGCCTGGACAACCCGGCCGTGCAGATCCCCTTCGCGAAGACGATCGTGGCGACCGGCATCTCGATGAACGTGTCCGCCCGCGGGCAGGTCATCGCCCTGGCCACCTCGCTGCAGGAATCGACCTTGCGGAACCTGTCCTACGGGGACAGGGATTCGCTCGGCCTGTTCCAGCAGCGCCCGTCGCAGGGCTGGGGCACGGCCGAGCAGATCCAGGACCCGGTGTACGCCTCGACCCGGTTCTACAAGGCCCTGCTGGAGGTTCCCGGCTGGGAGCAGCTGCCGCTCACCGTGGCGGCCCAGAAGGTCCAGCGGTCTGGCTATCCGGATGCCTACGCCAAGTGGGAGCCGCTGGCCACCGCCTTGCAGCAGGCCATCTCCCAGGTGCTGTCCGGAGGTTCGACTCCCGGTCCCGCCCCTTCTCCGAGCACGACTCCGTCACCGAACCCGTCCGCGCCGGCCACGCCGAGCGGCTGCGGCACGGGAGGCGACGACGGAACGAACTGGGGCATCATCCCGCCCGGCGTCCTGCCGGCCGGCTACCAGATCCCCACCGACGTCCCGCTGCCGGTCCAGAACGCCATCAAGTTCGCGCTCGGCCAGCTGGGCACGCCCTACCAGTGGGGCGGCACCTGCACCGACGCACACGGCCAGGACCCGATGGGCCGCTGCGACTGCAGCTCGTTGACGCAGCAGGCGTACAAGGCCGGCGGCATCACCATCGAGCGCCGGACCTACGAGCAGGTCCACAACGGCACCGGTGTGAGCGTCGACGCCATCCGCCCGGGCGACCTGCTGTACACCCGGCCCGGCCCGGACGGGCCGGAGCACGTGGGCATGGCGATCGGCCAGGGCCTCGTGGTGCACGCCCCCAAGACGGGCGACGTGGTCAAGATCGCCACGCTCGCGTCGTGGAAGCCGGACATCATCGCCGCCCGGCGCATCGCCCCCTGACGGCAACGGCCGTCCCTCTCAGCGCACTTCGCGCACCTTCCCCCTCCCGCGCGGGCCGCCCGCGCATCTTCCTGCCCCTCTAGCCGTGGAGTGTGTTTGCTCACCTACTACCTCGCCGACGCCGCCACGCAGCTGGCGTACGACCCCGGCATCAAGCCGAGCGAAGGCGGCCTGCCCGGCCTGTCCGTCCTGAAGTCCACCGTGGGCTCGATCAACCTCTTCGCCATCATCGCGGTCGTCGGCGCGCTCTGCGTCAGCGGCATCGTCTGGGCCTGGGGCCACCACACCGGATCGCACGGCAGCGAGCAGAAGGGCAAGCAGGGCGCATTGGTCGCCGCGGGCTGCGCCCTCCTGCTGGGCGCCGCGAACGGCATCGTCAGCTTCTTCTCGACGGTGGGGACCAGCGTCCACTGATGCCGAAGTCCTCGCCGTTCACCGGCCAGTCCACCATGCTGCGCCGGCTGCTGATCGGCCTGGGCGTGCTCGTGGTCGTCGCCCTGCTGGCCGGGCTCACCGCCCGGCTGGCGGGCGGCGACCACCGCACCCCGAGCGCCGCCAACCCCCCTTCCTCTCCTCCCGTCTCCGCGACTTCGACCGCTTCGCCGCACGACTCCGGCTCCACCCCCTCGGCCGGAGCGACACCGGGCGTGTCCGTCGTCGCTGCCCCGCCGCGCACCAGCGACCCCCTCAAGTTCGCGACGGCGTTCGCCACCGCGCTGTGGAGCTACGACACCCGCACCGCCACCCAGCCCCAGCAGCTCGCCGGCCTCCGCAGCTGGCTCACCGGCGAGAGCAAGTACGCCGACCCGGACGCCCTCGCCGCCCAGCTGCCGAACCCGGTCCTGTGGAGCCGGATGCGCGACAACGGCCAGCACGCCACCGGCGAAGCCGCCGAGGCGCACCTGCCCGCCGCCTGGCAGCAGGCCATCGGCAAGGACCCCTCGCAGCTCACCATCGCCTACGTCTACGCCGTCACCGTCACCGGCAAGCAGACCGTCAGCTGGAACGACGGCGGCCGGGGCGCGGAGGACCGTGCCCTCACTCTGGCCGTCCAGTGCCGGCCGGGCCGCGACTGCGCGCTCGCCTCCATCGCCACCACCGTCTACCCCTGACCTACAACCACGGTCCTCACCAGAGGAGTTGATCGCCCATCGGTTTCTGTGATCTACCCGGATCCGGCCTGCTCTGTGACGTCATCGTCGGCGGCGTCAGCGACTCCGTCACCGACTCCATCGGCAACTGGGTCGCCAAGAGCGCCGGCGACCTCGCCAAGAGCGCGGTCGACCTCGCCTCCCGTGCCGTCGACAAGACGACCTCGGTCGACCTCGGCGCGGAGTGGTTCCGCACCAACTACGCGACGATCCTGCCGATCGCACTGGTGATGTTGGTGATGACGTTCATCTTCCAGCTGATCCGCGCCGCGTGGAGGCGGGATGGCCAGGCGCTCGGCCAGGCCGTGACCGGAACCGTCTCGGCGTCCCTGTTCGCGATGACGGCGATCACCTTCACCGGCGTCGCCCTCGTCATCGTCGACGCCCTCAGCCGGGGGCTGTTCCAGATCGCCAACTCGAGCATGGACGACGCGGTCAGGCGGTTGGTGAAGGTTTCGATGATCACCGTCACGACGCCGCTCGGCTGGGCGATCCCGGCGCTGGTGGCGCTCGGCTGCGCGGCCGGGGCGATCCTCTACTGGGGCGCGATGGTCCTGCGCAAGGTGACGATCCTGGTGCTCGTCGTGCTCGCCCCCTTCGCGGCGGCCGGCGGAGCGTGGGAGCCGACCCGCGACTGGCGCCGGAAGTGGATCGAGGCCACCGCCACGGTCGTGTTCAGCAAACTGATCATGACGATCATCATGCTCGTCGGCGTCTCCGCGCTCGGCCAGAGCGACACCAAGGACGGCATCCAGGCCCTGTCGGACATCATCGCCGGCCTCGTCGTCATGGCCCTGGTGCGGCTGAGCCCGATGGCGATCTACAAGTTCGTCCACTGGGCAGGCGATGGACAGGCCCACGACCTGCACCGCAGCACCGCCACCGGCCTGCAGGTCGGAGCCGCGACCGCCCAGAAGGGCGCCCGGATGGCCGCGACCGCGGGCGCCGGCGGAGCGGGCGGCGCAGCGATGGGCGGAGCCGCCCCGCAGGGCCCGGCACAGGTGCCCGGCCAGGACGCCCCGGCCGGCGGCAGCGGCGGAAACTCGGGCTCCGGCGAAGGCTCGTCCTCGTCGCAGAACACCTTCCGCTTCCCCGGTACCTCCTCCGGCGGCGACGCGGTCGGAAAGGCGCTGATCACCCGCCGCGCCCAGTCGGGAGGCGACCAGGGCCAGCCGCTGATCTCCCGGGCCCTGGCCTCCGGTCAGTCCTCCGGGGGCGGAGCGAGCGATGGAACACCCGCCAAGCCCACGAGCGCAGTTGCCGCCGCGGGCGGGGGCGGGGGTGCCGTGCCGCAGGTCGTCTTCAGCGCCGCACGTGGCGCGCGCGGCGCCGCTCAGGCGCCCGCTGGCCCGCCGGCGTCGGCCGCCGGGCCTGCCACCCCGTCGGTGGCCGCGACCGGTCCGGCCTCGGCACCGAGCAGCCCCGTCGGCCCCTCCACGCCGCCGACCTCCTGACCAGCACCGGCCGGGGCCACCGTCCGCCCCGGCCGGTGTCCCCGCCCCGACCGAAGGAGTTTGCCCCTGTCGGCCGACCTTCCCACACCGACCGTCCGCTTCCCCAGCCGATCCCGACGGGGAGTCCTGCTCGGGCTGACCGCCGCCCAGCTCACCGTCGTCGGCACCGCCGGCGCGATGCTCCTGGCCACCATGGTCGCCACCGGACTCGCCGGGGCTGCCCTCGCCACCCCGCTCTGGGCCCTGGCCGCCGCCCTCGTCCTCGTCCGCTTCCACAGCCGCTCCGTGGCAGATTGGGCCCCGATCCTCATCCGGTACTACCTCCGCCGCGCCAAGGGCCAGCTCGTCTGGCTCGCCCGGCCCGCCACCCGGCCCCGCCGCGACGGCCTGCTCCACCTGCCCGGCACCGAGGCGAGCCTGCGGGCCGTCACCGCCCCCGGCGGCACGCTCGGCGCGGTCCACGACCCCCAGAAGGGCACGCTCACCGCCGTCATCCGGGTCAGCTCCCGCGCGTTCGCCCTGCTGGACCCCGCCACCCAGGCTGGCAACGTGAGCGCCTGGGGCCGGTGCCTGGCCTCGCTCGCCCGCACCGGCTACATCACCACCGTCCAGGTGATCGAGCGCACCGTCCCCGACAGCGGCGACGCCCTCGCCCGGTACTGGGCGGAGAACGGCCGCCCCGAAGCTGCGGTCGCGGGCCCCGTTTACGAGGACCTCCTCGCCGCCGCCGGCCCGACCGCGGCCCCGCACGAGGCGTACATCGCCATCAGCCTCGACCTCAAGGGCGCCCGCCGCCTGATCGGCGAGGCCGGCGGCGGCCTGTCCGGCGCGTTCAGCGTCCTGGCCCAGCTGGTGCCCGGCTTCGAGCAGTCGCTGCGCAACGCCGGCCTCAACCCACGCGGCTGGCTCAGCACCGGCGAGATCGCCGCCGTGATCCGCTCGGCCTACGACCCGAGGGCCCTCGCCAACCTGGAGCAGTGGTCGGAATCGGGCGAGGCCACCGCTGACCCGGCCGCCGCCGGCCCGGTCGTGGTCGTCGAGGAGCCCGGCCGCCTGACCACCGACACCGCCTGCCACGCGGTGTACTGGATTGAGCAGTGGCCCCGCTCCGAGGTCACCCACGGGTTCCTCCACCCGCTGGTCTTCGCCGGCGGCGCCCGCCGGACCCTCTCCCTCACCTACGGCCCGCAGGCACTGGATGCCGCGCTCAAGGCGGTGCAGCGCACCAAGGCGTCGATCGTCGCGGACGCCGCCGAGCGGGTCCGTAAGGGCCAGGTCGACTCCGAGGCGGACTCGATGGAGTACGCCGATGCCAAGCAGCACGAACGCGAGCTGATCTCCGGCCACGCCGACGTCGACCTGACAGGCCTGGTGGTCGTCTCGGCCGACAACCCGGAAGAGCTGCGCCGCGCCTGCGCCTCGATCGAGACCGCCGCCGCCGGCACCGGTCTGGACCCGCGGCTCCTGCGCTGGCAGCAGGCCGAAGCCTTCGCCCAGGGCGCGCTCCCGCTCGCCCGCACCTGACGGGAGGCCAGCCGTGCACCACCCACCGACTGACCACCGCCTCCTGCGCTTCGCCACTGCCGGCGTCGACGTCCACCACCACACCGCCATACCTGAGCAAGAGCCTGTCTCCCGAGGCGAGTTGGACGCGCTTCACGCTCACTGCGTCGCCCTGTTCGCGCTGCTCGACACCCACACCGGCACCACCCGGCCGCTCGCCCCGGCCGAGGCCGGCCACCTCCACGCCGCCCGCATCCGGCTCTGGCAGACGTGCGACGCCCTCCACGACGCCTACCACCGCGCCCCGCGCGCCGACGGGCGCCGCCCCACCCGCGAGGCGTGCGCGCTGCGGCTGCCGGAGGGCGCCCCGGACATGGTGATCTGCCAGCGCCACAGCACCACCTCGGGCCGCGTCCGGGTGATCGCCACCCCCTCCGAGCTCCGCGGCACCCCGACCACAGCCCCTCGCATCTGACAGGAGAAACGTTCCTGCGCCCCCGCTCCGCCAGTGCCACCCCCCTGTTCACCCCGACCCGCTCGGACCGCTCCGCCCGCCGTCAGGCCAAGCGCGACCTCGCCGCCGCCCGCCGCGCCGCCCGCCAGGCCGGCCGCCCGCAGCGCCCGAAGAGCCGCCGCGAGGAGAACGCCGAACTCCTCCCCACCTACCCCGCCGCCGGCCGTCCCGGCCCCGCCTCCCTGCGCGGCGGCCGACTGCGGCTTCCAGCGCACCGCATGACCACCGCGACCGCCTCGGCCGCCTACCCCTTCCTCGCCGAGGGCGGCCTCGGGTCGGCGGGAGTCCTGATCGGCCGCGACGTCCACGCCGAGGCCAGCTTCGTCTTCGACCCGTTCGCCCTGTACGGGAAAGTTGAAAATTTTACAAACCCGAACACGCTGATCGCGGGCGTGATCGGCCAGGGGAAGTCGGCGCTGGCGAAGTCGATCGCCTTGCGCAGCACGGCATTTGGCTACCGCGTCTACGTTCCGTGCGACCCGAAGGGGGAGTGGACGTCGGTCGCGGAGGCGATCGGCGGGACCACGATCGCGCTGGGCCCGGGGCTTCCCGGGAGGCTGAACCCGCTCGACGCTCCGGCCCCTCCGGCAGGCGTCGACCTGGCGGACTGGGCGGGCGAGGTCCGCAAGCGCCGGCTCCTGCTGCTCGGCTCGCTGGCCCGCACCGTGCTGCGGCGCGACCTGGCGCCGATGGAGTACACGGCGATGGACATCGCCCTGGACGCGGTGGTCGACCGCTCCGCGCGCACGGGCCAGGTCCCGCTGCTGGGCGACGTCGCGGCCGTCCTCGGGCAGCCCGCCGTTCTGGACGCCGCGCTCGGCGACCCAACCCGGCGCGTCGGCGCCGCCGCACAGGACCTCGCCCACGCCCTGCGCCGATTGGTCAACGGCGACCTGGCGGGAATGTTCGACGCGCCGTCGACCGCCGAGTTCGACCCGAAGAGCCCGATGCTGACCATCGACCTCTCCCGGCTCGGCTCCTCCGGCGACGACACCGCGCTGACGCTCGCGATGACCTGCGCGTCCGCCTGGATGGAGGCGGCGCTCAGCGACCCCAACGGCGGTCGCCGGTGGGTGATCTACGACGAGGCGTGGCGCGTGATGCGGCACGCGGCGCTGCTGGAACGCATGCAGAGCCAGTGGAAGCTGAGCCGCGGTCTGGGCATCGCGAACATGCTGATCATCCACCGCCTGTCCGACCTGCTGTCGGCCGGTGACGCCGGCTCCCGGACCCGGGCGCTCGCCGAGGGCCTGCTGACCGACTGCGCGACCCGCGTGATCTACCGGCAGGAGAGCGACCAGCTGGCCGCCACCGCCGGCCTGCTCGGCCTCAGCGGCGTCGAGACCGCCGCCATCGCCGCCCTCGGCAAGGGCCGCGGCCTGTGGAAGGTGGCAGGGCGTTCGTTCGTTGTCCAACATCTGCTGCATCGTGCCGAGTTGGCCCTGTTCGACACGGACGCCCGGATGCATGCGGCCCCGGATTCGGCATGATCACGCCCGGCCGCCCGCGGCTGTCCCGCGTGGTGACCGGCTCCGATCCGGCCGACCCCTGCAACGTCATCGTCGCACAGCCCGGCCTCGCCGCGGGCGGACTCCTGCAGCACGCCGGACTGCGTCCCGGATCCGGTGGCCGAGCGGCCACCGCGCCCGTCGGCGCTCAGGTCACCGCTCCCGGCTCAGCAGTGCCTGCCCTGGCCGGCGCCACCCACCACCGCTGAACCGCCAGGAGTTGTCATCGCGCACGTCACCATTGCCCACTTGCCCGACCGGGACACCATCGTCGCCGACCCTCCCGACCGGCGCAGCGCGTACTGGCTGGAGCAGGCCGGATTCGTCCGAGACGACGCCCTGCGGCTGCACCGTATCCGCCGCGACACGAGCGCCTCCACCGCCGAGCGGCAGATCCGCGACGCCCGGCGGCTGCTCGCCTCCGCCGACTACGGGATCACCCGGGTGTACAGCGCGGACGAGCAGCGCCTACGCGCCGAGTCCCCACCGCCGCTGGGGACGTCGGCACCCCCGGGCCCGCCGCGGACGCTCGGCGACCGCACCGTCTGGGTGCACCTGGTGAGTGAGGACGTCGCCGCCGGCCACCTGGTGATCCACGCGCACCACCAGGACCCCGAGGGGTCGGTCGAGCTGCTCGTCGACTACCCCGGGGCCGGCGAGGCGGCGGTCCTCTACACCGAGCAGGGCAGCGGCCACTACGGCCCCAGCCGCCACGCCACCTTCGCCTCCGCGCGAGCCGAGTGGACCTCGTACGGGTACGCGGCCGAGGCTCCGGTGCCCGGCGCCCGGCGGGCCGCCGCCGCCCGCCGGACCTCCCCCGTGGTGCTCGGCCGTCCGGGAGCGCTCCCTGCGGGACCGCCGCCCCCGGTGATCGGTGCCGGACTCGCCGGCCGGGGCCCGGAACCCCCGTTCTGACCTTCACCTCCCGCCAACTCTGCTGCCATTCCTACCTCTTGGAGATGCATGTCGACCATGACGCTCACCCGCCAGGACGCCCGCCTGGAGGCCGCCCTCGGCCAGAGCATCACCGCCCTGATCGCCAACCAGGCGCGGGCCGACGCGAAAACCGCGCGGGTGCTCGACACGCACCGCGCGCTGGTGGCCGCCGAGACCGCGGTGTCCTTCCAGCGCGTGCGGCTGGTCAACGTCGCCACCGCCCAGCGGCGCGTGGACGACGCCGTCCTCGACGAGCTGGATGCGCAGTTCGAGAAGCTGGAGGAGGCGGCCGAGGAGCGCGATGCGCTGGAGGCCGACCTGGTGCGGCTGCTCCAGGCTCGCGAGGAGGAGGTGAAGCGGAAGGCGGCCGAGGCCACCCTGGCCACCGGCCCGGCGCCGGTTCCGGTGACGGTTTCTCCGGCCTCGGCACGGCGCCGCTGATCGGGAGCCTGATGCCCACGACGACGGATCCCGGCACCACCGGCGGCCTGGTGACCCTCGGCTGGGACTACGACCACGGCGAGTTCGTCGTGCTGAACGGCCAGGTGCCCCAGCCCGCCCGGGAAGCGATCTACCAGGCCGGGTTCTCGAGGCGCGGCGAAACGCTGGACTGCTGGCACCAACGCCGCAGCGTCGAACCGCACGAGCAGATCCGCAGGGCCGGACGGCTCGTCGACCAGCTGGTCGCGGCCCGGGTGCCGGTCGCCAACTGGCACCACCCCGAGCAGCGCAACGGCGACCTGTCCGAGCACTACCGGTGGCTGCAGGACGAGGGCCCCTTCCCCGACGCCGACCGCGTCGCCGAGACGGCCCGGGCGATCGTCTCCGCCGACCTGGCGGCCGGCCGCCTGATCCCCGCCGACCGCGCACTCGCCCGCGAGGTGGTGTCCGGCACCGTGGTCGTGGAGGCCATGCACGCCTGGGACGACGGCGTCGGGTGGTGGCTGGCCCGCACCCCCGAAGGCCCCGACGCCCACACCTACATGGTGCTGCGGCACGACCCCCAGCACCTCAACGTGACCGAGCACTACGCCGATTGGTACGGGCCGCAGGCCCGCCGCGACTTCCGGGCGACGCAGCTGCGGGACACCACCCACCCGCCCGCCGCCCGTGCCCAGGCCGCCCGTCCAACGCGGCGGGCACGGCTGGCAGCCGCCCCCTCCACCGTGCCACTGCCGCCCGGACCGCCTCCCCGCCGCACTGCCGCCCGCTGACCGAGCCCCCTTGGAGAACACCCGCTTGCCCCACCAGCAGCCCGCCGGCGTCACCTTCCGCCGCTTGGCCTCCGCCGGGATCACCGCCACCACCACCAGCCGCGACCCGGCCGTCCTCGCCGCCCTGGCCGACGCCGGGTTCCGCCTCGGCCTCCCGGACGCCCCGGAGCGCTACTCCCTGGCCGAGCGCGACCCGATCGCCCAGTCCAGGGCGGCAGCCCAACTCGCAGCCAACCTAAGGGAGATGGGAGTTCCGGTTGCCTCCCGGTCCGCCCAGCTGGCCGGCCTCGACGGCGCTGCCGTCACCGTCGCCCCCTCAGCGGCGGCACGGGCCGCCGCCGCCATCACCGCTACCGCGGCACAGGCCCCAGTCGTATCCGACCAGTCCCGCCCCGCCGTGCCCACGTCCCCGTCGCCGGCACCGGCCGCCCGCCGCTGACCGCGTCCGCCATCTGCCCCGAGGAGCAGCGCATCACCCCCGAGCACGTCTCCATCACCCGCGACCCGCAGTTCGGCGTCGTCGCCGAGGTCGGCCCCGACGCCTCACCGACCGCCCACACGCTGCTCGCCCGCGCCGGCTTCCGCCAGCTGGCCGACGGGCGGCACGCCCTCGACCGCAGCGAGCAGAACATCTTCCTGCACGCCCGGCAAACCACCGCCGCCCTGCGCCGGGCCGGAGTCCAGGTCTCCGCGGACCCCGCCTTCGACTACACCGACGCGACCCGTCCCGGTCCGGACAGCCCGGCCGCCCGCGCCGCCGGCCCGGACGCCGTCGTCCAGGTCAGCGCCCCGGCTCCGCCCCGCGGCTTCGACGTCCACATCGGCCGCCACCCGCAGCTGGGCATCGTCGCCACCAACCCGCACAGCAACCCGGCTGCCGCGTACGCGCTCGCCGAGGCCGGCTTCACCACCACCGGCGGACGCCACCCGGGCCTCTA
This sequence comes from Kitasatospora sp. NRRL B-11411, assembly GCF_000721345.1. Classification (NCBI taxonomy): domain Bacteria; kingdom Bacillati; phylum Actinomycetota; class Actinomycetes; order Kitasatosporales; family Streptomycetaceae; genus Kitasatospora; species Kitasatospora sp. NRRL B-11411. Next base: position 50,604 of record NZ_JOGH01000013.1, read on the forward strand.
CGTCATGGACGAGCCCGAGTTCGAGGGCGACAAGCGGGCCGCCACCGCCGTCTCCACGCTTCGGAGCAAGGGGCTGCGGGTCGCCTCCGACCTCGCCTTCGAACCGCTCAGCGGCCCGTACGAGTCCACCGACCCGTTCGCCACCCGGCTGATCGAGGAGATGAACCGCACCCCTCCCTCGGCCGCCGCAGAACCGGCCCGGGCCGCGCAGAACGACGACCCGTTCGAGACCCGCGTGTTCAAGGCCCCCATCCTCGGACCCGTCACCCCCACCGCGCCGGACCCGTTCAACACGATCGTCCATCCGCCGACCGGACCGAGCCGGGACGACCAGCGCGCGGACGCCATGCTGCACGACCGGGCCGCGCTGAGCGCCGAGATCGCCTCCCGGCTCCGGGCCATCGAGGACCAGGTCCGCACCAACCCGGGCAGCGTCGACCTGACGCGGATCGAGGCCGTGGTCGCCGAAGCCACCACCGTGCTCGCCGGCGCGGGCAAGGACCTCGCCGCCGTCGCGGCCCGCCCCACCGCCACACCGGCCGCCCGCACGAGCAGCGCTGCCAGCCCCCGCGCCCGCGCCGCACTCGCCACCAGCGGCCGACTCCGCTCCTCCGCCGCCCTGCACGCCACCGCCGCCGCGACCACGGCCGCGTCCGCCCCGGCCGTCGACCCCCGCATCGCGTGGGCCGCCGGAAACACCAACTCCCGCTAACCACAAGGAGAATCGCCCTGGCCGTCAAGAAGAACTGGACCGTCGAGCACGACTGCGGACACGCGGTCGACCACGACCTGTCCTCCCGACCCGCCGACAAGCGCGCCGGCTACGCCCGCTGGCTCGCCACCCGCTCCTGCCGCGACTGCTGGCTCGCCGAGCGAAAGGAGGACACCGCCGAACGCGAGGCGTGGATCGCCGCCCGCCGCGCCGAAGAGCAGGAGGCCGCCACCACCTGGGCCGCCCAGTTCGGCATGCCGCCGCTGGAGGGCCCCGAGCGGGCCATCGCCTGGGGCGAGCGCTGCCGGCACCAGCTCGTGACCACCGCCTACCAGGCCCTGGTGGTCGAGGGCACGATCACCGAGGAGGCGTGGCTCGCCGTCGAGGAGCAGCTGCGCACGCTGGACAAGGCCAGCTGGTGGATCGACCAGCGCGAGTCCGAGCCGGCCGACCTCCCCGAGCTGGCCGCCGCCGCCACCAGCGCGGACCGCGTCACCGAGAACCCGAACTGAGCACCGGGCCCACCACTCCCACCCGGCGACCTGCCCTCCCACCTTTGGAGCCGACCCTGCCCACACCGGAAGCACCCGCCGACCACCGGCCCGAGCCGGTCGCGATCCGCCACGGTCTGTACGGCAGCATCGAGGCAGCGGGGCCGGCCGACGCGCTCGCGCTTCTCGCACCGCTGCAATTCCGAGCGCCGACGGCCGAGGGCGACCCCGCCCGGCGGTCCGTCCCGGAGGGCCCGCTCGACCGGCAGGCGGCTGCAGCCGAGGCCGCGACGCGGCTTCGGGACGGCCAGTGGAGCGTCGACCTCGACCCCGCGCTGCAGGGCTCTGCCCGCAGCACCGCCGTCCTGACAGCGCTGACCGACGTCTCCATCGCCCTCGCCGAAGTAGAGAACCTGGTAGGCGAGATGGAGGACGCGGGTGAGCTGGCCGACCTCCTCGGCCAGCTCACCATCGGCCCGGGCAACGCCATGAACGGCTTGGAACAGATCCTTCGGGCCTGCGCCGACCGGGTCCGCGCTACCACTGCCCCAGGTCACCACGACCTCGTCGACCGGATCCGCGCCGAGGCCGCCCGAACCAGCCTCGCCGCGGACAACCTCGCCCAGTGGTCCTCCGGCCTGGACGCCGTCCGCCGCTCCACTCGGGCCAATGCCGCGACCACCGGGTCGCCGGGAAGGCAGCCGGCAGGAGCTGCCCCCTCCGCCGCGACTGCGCTCCCGCGCCCCTCCCACCCCCCACGTTCCCGCTGACCCGACCCCCAGGAGACGCGCTGCCCCCCAACTCGGAACGCCTCTACCACTTCTACGTCGACGGCGCCGCACACGGGCCCTATCCAGGCATGGTCGACCCCCGCGACACCACTGGCCTCATCGGGCCCTACTGCAGCCCGGCCTTCTCCCGGCCGGTCGCCGAGCGGATCATCGTCGACCTGCACTCCGACAACTGCGGACTGACCGGCCGCTGGGACGGCGACGTGCTGGTCTTCGAGTGGTCGCCCGACTACGACGGGGACGGCGGCACGGAGACCGTCACCCCGGACGAGCAAGGCCGCTACCGGATCGGTGGCCGCTGGCCCTGGGACTACGACGGCCCACTCGACGCAGCCGAGCGCCACCAGGCCGCACTCGCCCGCTCCGCCGCCCGTCTGGGCAACAGCCCGCCTCTGGTCGAGGCGCCGGTGCTCGCCTCGGCCAGCCCCACGGTCGCACCGGCCCCGGGACGGTGACGTGCACCCCACGATCGCCCGCTACGCCTCCACCCGCGACCTGCTCGCCTCCGCCACGGCCGCCGCCGCCCAGCAGCGGCAGGACCTGCGTCTGATCGACGCCTGGCGCCCCGTCGCGGACCTGCCCGCGCTCCACCAGGCGGCGTTCGCCGCGGAACTGGCCGCGCACCTGCCACCGCCGGCCGGGCCCGCCGCCGCCCTGCGTACGAGGCTGGTGTGGCAGTGCACCCTGCGCACCGACCCCGACGCCGCAGGCCCTGCGGACCACCGCTTCCAGGAGACCGCCCGGCGCATCCTGGCCGCCACCGGGATCGCCACCGACGGAGACCCCGCCTCCTGCCGGTGGGCGCTACTGCGGCTCGGCGGCCACGAGGCCCGCCTCGTCGCGCCTCTCGCCCGGCCGGACGGCAGCGTCGTGGACACCGGCCGCGACCGTTCCCTCGCCCTGGCCGTCTGCCAGCTCGCCGAGAGCCGCAGCACCGGCACCGGTACCCGCCGCCCCCGCGCGGCGACGGCCGGCACCGCCGGCCACCGGCCCGGTCTCCTCTCCACCCCTTCTCCTGTCGTCTCCGCCGCGGCCCGAGCCGGTCGGCGCCCGTAGAAAGAGGACGACCGTTGTCCGATGCCCCCGCTGCCAGGCCCCTCGAAGTCGCCGAGCAGGCCATCGCCCGTGCCGGCCGCGCCTTCGCCGAGATCGTCGAAATCGCCCCGTCGCTGACGGCCCACGAGGCCGCCGAGGTGCTGCTGGGCCTCACCCTCATGCCCGGCGCGGTCCATCAACTCGCCGACGCCGTCACCGAGATCGGCCGTCAGGTCGCCCAGCAGTACGGCGACCGGCCACCGCTGTGGGAGCCGCTCCTCATGGAGGCCACCGCCATCGCCGCCGCCGGGTTCCGCACGGCCGCCACCGCCGACGCCATCGCCGAGGCCGCGGACGAGACCACCCGCAGCCGGGCCGCCACCACCCAGTCCCCGGCCCTGCGGGCCGCCGGCGCCACGGCCGCGGTCCACCTCGCCCCAGCCGTCGCCGTGCCGCCCCACCCCCGCATCGTCGAGCCTCCCCACCGCTGAAACCCCGAGGACCCCACCGTTGACCACCTCACCGACGGCCGCCGCCCAGGACGAGGTGCTCGTCCGGCCGCGCCACCTCGCCGGCCCCGGCCCTCTGCCGGTCCTGGCACCGCTGCTCCACCTCCACTCGTGGCCGTACAGGGTCGACGAATCCCTGGCCCAGCTCGTCGCTTTCAGCCCGGACCGGCGTGTCGAGATCGCGATGGAGCCGCACCGGGTCTTCCACCTCTACCGGGTCAGCGTCCGCAAGCACCCGACGGACGCAGTCCCGTACTGGCAGGCCACGTTCACCAAGGACACCCCAGGGGAGATCGTCGGCGCGTTCGTCCAGGCCATCGCCGCCGACGGCTACACGATGCCGGAGGAGATCGTCGCCGAGCCGACCGCCTCGCCGACGACCGCCTGGCGCCCCCTGTTGAAGGCCGGCTGGCAACTCCAGGACGACCCAGACTTCGTCCGCCTCACATCCCCGGATGGCACCACCGGCTTCACCTACTCACCCGCCTCCACCGACGACCGGTGCGGGGAGGGCGTGGGGGCCTGGATGGCACAAGCCACCTTCGGGCCCGCCTGGAGCGACCAGTGGACCATCGTTCTCGGCCACTCAACACCCGTGCGGTACTTGGCGATTCTGGCCTCCGCCATCACCGATCCCGCGCCCGTGGTCCGCCGCCGCAGCTCCCTGTCCGAGGCCGCGCTGCCGAAGCTGACCACGTGGCCCGCCCCGCCCGCCGATCCCATGCGCCAGTTCACCGCCGTCGAGTACGCGGGCGCCATGTTCAACCCCCGCCACCCCGGCCACGGCCACCCCCCACGCCGCTGACCAGGAAGGAGTCCCCGTGCCCGACCCCACCGAGATCGTCTTCGCCCGCTTCCCCAAGCGAGACGGCTCCACCACTACCGGCAGCGCCTGGGCCCAGGCCACCGACCTGGCCAGCCGGGCGCTCCTCGCCCGCGCCGGATTCGCCAACGACGGCCTCAGCGCGATCTTCACCGCCGAGGACGCCGGCCACGGCGACGTCAACCAGCGCATCCGCCTCGCCGAGCAGCTCCTCACCGACGCCGGGTATCCCACCAGGGTGGTGCCCCCACTCCCGATCCGCAGGATCGAGAACACCTTCGGCGAAAGGGACTTGGCCTACCTGCAGTCCCGACTGGTGCAGGCGACCGCCCAGGTCCACCGGGCCACCACAGCGGAGGACGTCACCACGGTGGCGCTCGCGGTGATGGACCCCGAGACCGGCCTGCTGGAGCGGCTCACCGCACTGCTGGACACCGCCTCCCAGCGGCTCGAGACCCTCACCGACCAGGATCTGCTGTCCGGCTCGCCCATGGCCGCCGCTCTGCAGGACGCCAGTGCCCAGCTCACCACCGCGGGCTACCGCGTCGCCGAGGCCCAGCTGGAACGCCTGGACAAGATCGACGAGCAGTTGCCGGCCCCGGCCACACCGCGGGCCGCTGCCGCCCGCGCCCGCACGGCACCGCCCTCGCTGCCCGCCGCCCTGACCGGTGCCGCCCCCGCACCGCTCGCCTCCCTCGCACCTACGTCGGCCAAGGCGTCCGCCTCCCGCTGACCACGCAGTTCCCCGCCGGCTGACCACCCGCCGGCCGCCGGGCCGATCACCCACGTCTCGGGCCTCTGTCCCGCCGTGATCGCCGCCCGTTCCCCGCCCGCTCCGGGCCCCTGCCGCCGCGCGCCCCTGCCCGGCAGGCCGACACCCCCGTCAAGGAACCCGCTCCTGCCCGCCTCGCCCAAATCCCCTTCTGCCAGCCCCGGTTCGGACGCCCTTCTCTACGCGCTCATTGGCGCGGGCGTCGCCGTCGCCGTCTTCGGCACCTTCGCCTGGCTCGGCGGCAACGCCGCCACCGCCGCGACCGCCGACCACGTCCCGTGGGCCCCGTTCCAACCGGTCGACGCCGCACTCCACCCCGACCGGGCCTTCCCGCACCTCAGCCCGCTCCTGCTGCTGATCAGCACCCGCGTCGCCCCGGCGCTGCTGTCGATCGCGCTCGCCGCCGCCGGCCTGCTGCTGTGGTCCAAGCACCGCCGCAAGCCCACCGGCCTCGCCGGCCGGAGCGACCTGGCGCCGCTGCTGCCCGCCGAGATCACCGCCAAGGCCCGGGACCTGCGCCCCAGCCTCTCCAAGGCCAAGCCGCGCGAGATCAGCCCGGACGACACCGGCATCCTGCTCGGCGACCTCGCCCCGAGTGGTCCCGAGGTCCGCTCCAACTGGGAGGACGTCGCGGTCGCGATCATGGCGCCGCGCTCCGGCAAGACGACCAGCATCGCCGTGCCGGCCATCCTGCGCGCCCCCGGCCCGGTTCTCCTCACCTCCAACAAGGCGGCCCGGGACGCCTACACGGCCACCTTGGAGGCCCGGTCCGAGGTCGGCCGTGTGTGGACGATGGATCCGCAGCAGATCGCCCATACCCCGCAGGCGATGTGGTGGGACATCCTCGCCGACGCCAAGGACCTGCCGGGCGCGCGACGCCTCGCCGGCCACTTCGTCGCCGCGGCCGTCGACGAGTCCAGCCAGGGCGACTTCTGGTCCACCGCCGCCCAGAACACCCTGTGCGGGTTGTTCCTCGCCGCGGGCCGCGACGGCCGGCCGATCACGGACGTCCTCAAGTGGTTGGCCGTCCCCAGCGACCGCACCCCGGTCGACATTCTCCGCGCACACCAGCTGATCGCCATCGCGGACCAGCTCCAGGGAACCGTCTCCGGCGCGGTCGAAACCCGCGACGGCATTTACGAAACCGCCCGCCAATACGCGGCCTGCCTTCTCGATCCGCAGATCTCCAAGTGGGTCACACCGAATCCCGACCTGCCGGAGTTCAAGCCGGAGGAGTTCGTCACCCGCAAGGACTCCCTGTTCCTGTTGTCCAAGGACGGCGGCGGCTCGGCATCGGCCCTGATCGCGGCTGCGGCGGACTCCGTGATGCGCACCGCGGTGATCGAGGCCGAGCGCGCCGGAGGCCGTCTCGACCCGCCACTCCTCGCCATTCTGGACGAGGCAGCAAATGTGTGCAAAATCGGCGACCTGCCTGACCTGTATTCCCATCTCGGGTCTCGCGGTGTCATCCCGATCACCATTCTCCAGTCCTACCGCCAGGGCCAGAAAGTCTGGGGCGAGGCGGGAATGGACGCGATGTGGAGCGCGGCCACCATCAAACTGGTCGGCTCCGGCATCGACGATGCCGATTTCGCCGACAAGCTCTCGCGGCTGGTCGGCGACCACGACGTGGAGACGGTTTCGCATTCCACGTCGGAATCGGGCAGGTCCACCTCCGTCAGCATGCGCCAGGAGCGCATTCTCCCGCCCGACCAGATCCGTGCCCTGAAGAAGGGGACGGCGCTTCTCTTCGCCACCGGCCTGCGTCCCGCACTGCTGACTCTGCGCCCCTGGTACAAGGAGCCCGGTGCCGCCGAGGTCGGCGCGGCGTCCTCCCGGCAGACCGCTCTGATCACCGAACGGGCGATGGCCAAGGCCGGTGGTGCCGCATGATCTATACCACCGAACCGGCCACGCGAATCCTTTCACTAGGCGCCGGTGTACAGTCGACCTGCCTGCTTCTCCTGTCGGCCCTGGGCGAGCTTCCAAAACTGGACTACGCCATTTTCTCGGACACCGGCTGGGAACCGGCGAAGGTCTACCGGCACCTGGACGAGGTGGAACGGAAGATCGCCCGGCCGGCCAACATACCGATCCTGCGCGTGTCGTCTGGAAACATCCGCCGGGATGCCCTCGACCCCGCCCATCGCTTTGCCTCGATGCCGCTCTACATTCTCAACCAGGACGGCAGTCCTGGAATGACTCGGCGGCAATGTACGGGCGAATATAAAATCAAGCCGATAAAGCGGCAGGTGCGCCAACTCCTAGGGTACCCGCACCCCACCCGGGTACCGAATGGCGTGTACGCCGAGCAGTGGATCGGCATCAGCACCGATGAATTCCATCGCGCCAAGGACTCGGACGTCAAGTACACCCGGCACACCTTCCCGCTGATCGACCTCGGCATGTCCCGCACGGACTGCCTCAAGCTGCTCGCCGAGCACGGTTGGGGATCCACGCCGAAGTCGAGCTGCCTGGGTTGTCCATTTCACGGAAATGCCCAGTGGCGGGAAATCCGCGACACCTCACCCGAGGAATGGGCCGACGTCGTGGAATTCGACGCCGCGATCCGCGCCGGCAATGCCCGCGCCAACGCCGACGGACGCCCGCTGCTCGGGCAGGCGTACCTGCACCGCTCTCGCCTGCCCCTCGACCAGGCGCCGATCGACAAGCTCAGCCGGATCGAACTCCGAGCCATGCAAGCGCAGTTGGACCTGGACGAGGACGAGCTGGAGAACGGGCCCGACGGCGGCTGCTCCCCGTTCAGCTGCCGCGGTGAGGCGGTCGCGTGACCCGACCCCACCATGCCGGCGCCCGTCAGCACTGAACCGTCCACCACCACCAGGAGGTTGCTCTGTCTCCCTGGAGCAAGTCTGTCGACCGCGCGAAGGCGCTGCGGCTGATCTGTCCGCTGCCGGACGGCACCGTCACCGGCCTTCGGCAGGTGGCTCGGCGCGGCGACATGGTCGTCACCGCCGAACTGTCCCAGACCATCCGGGCGGACACCTGGAACGGTGTGCGGATCCGGATCGTCTCCCCGAGCGCCGGACCTGTCGACGCCAACTGGTTCGGCTTCGCCGAGCACCGCGTCTTCAACGAGAGGAACCGAGCGCCGTCCGCCCGGGACGGCGGCGCGGAACTAACCTCCTACAACGCGGAGTTCATGCTGACCTACGACGGCATCGACGCTGACCGCCTGCGGGACGCCGTCGCCGACTACACCTCCGCCTTCGTGCCGGCGCCCGCGCCGGAGTTCACCGTCGCCGCCAAGCTCGGTGCCCTCCACGCGACGGCACGGCAGCTGGATCACCTCGGCTCCATCAATCCGCAGCACCTGGCCGGGCGCGCATTCGCCCACGCCGAGGTCCTGCGGGAGGTGGTCGGCGAGATCCACCTCGGCCTGCTCCCCCTGACGGGCGAGTGGCAGGGCGCGGACAGCTCGGCCGTCGAACTGTCCGACGGGCTGGCTGCCCTGGGCACGGTCCGCACCGCGCTGACCGAACTCGCCCGCGGCGCCGAGGAGGCCGGCCACGCCGACCAGGCGCAGTTGTTCCGCGAGCACGCGCGGTCGCTGGACGCGATCGACGCCGAGATTTCGGCCGACCTGGCCGCCGACCGTGCCGCCGCCCCGCCGCCGAGCCGGAAGACCAGCCGAGCCGGAGCCGCCCGAACCGCGAACGCCGCGGTGGCGATGTCGGCACCCGCGGCCCATTCGGCGGCCCATTCGGCGGCCCAGGCCGCACCCCGGCAGCACGCCCGACCCTCCCGCTGACCACCCCCATCCTGCCTTCTGCGTAACGGAGTTGACATCAACCACGAACTTCCCTTCCTGCCGATCAACCGCGCGGACGGCACCTGGTACCTGGCGGCTGGTTCCGGCCGTCTCTGGATCCGCGATGAGGCCCTCGTCGAGGACCTGGACCGGCTGCGCGACCTGATGCTCCCCGCCGCCCTGCGCGAGGAGGTGGCGCCGCGGTGACGCCGGTCAGCCGGGACATGAGCCCGCAGCTGGAGGCCGAGCAGGCGGTGCTCGGCGCGTGCCTGCTCGATCCGTCCCGGGTCGGGCTGCTGGCCGGGTGGCTGGAGCCCCGGCACTTCTACCGTCCGGCCCACGAGCGTGTCTTCGCGATCCTGCTGGCCCAGTACGCCGCCGGCCACCCGGCCCTCGCCCCGGATGCCGGGGACGAGCAGCTGAGGGACTGGGCGCTGACGGCCATCGCCACCGCCGCCCGCGAGATCCCCGGCGTCACCGCCAGCTACGGCCACACCCTGATCTCAACCTGCCCACGGTCCGAGCACGCCACCAGCTACGGCCGGATGGTGTTGGAGACGGCCGTGAGGAGGGCGCTCGACGAACACGCCCACCGGCTGCTCGCCGCGGTCCAGACCGCGTCAGTCGAGGCGACCGTCGAGCTGACCGGCGCGCTGCACTCCGTCATCCAGCGCCTCGCCGACGCCTGGGGCACGATCGACCAGCGCTCGCGCCGCCCGCTGCCCACCCCGCCGCCACCGGAGAACGCCTCCGCCGCGGTCGAGGCCGCCCGAGAGCACGAGCAGGCACTGCTCTCCAGCCTGCTCAGCGCGCCCGGGCGGATCTCCGAGGTCGCCGCCCAGCTGGTCGGCGAGGACTTCGTCGACCCCGGCCACCGCGCCGTCTACCTGGCCATGGCCGCGCTCGCGCACCGGCGCGAGCCCCTCGACGAGCTGACGGTGCTGTGGGAGGTCCAGCGGCGCGGGGCGCTCGCCGCCGGCGTGATCTCCGTGGCCCAGGTCCGGGAGATCTGCTCGGCCGGGATGCCGGGCGATCCCGCCTACTGGGCGGAGCACGTCCTGCGCGCCTCGCTGCTGCGCACCGCCGCCACCTCGGCCGGCATCGTCCGGGTGATGGCGCTGGACGCCTCCATCGCCGCCGGTCCGCTGCTCGGCTCGGCCGTCCAGGCGCTGGTCCCCGCGGACCGGGTGCAGGACCGGCTGCGCGCCGTGACCGCCGCCCCTGCGGAGCGAACCGGTCCGGTCGTCCTCGGCGCCGCCCGCCGCAAGGGCGCCCTGAGCCGAAGCCCCGCCCCACCGGCCGCCACCACCACCGACCGGGCGGGCGAGCCCGTCGCCCGCCCCCGCCGCTGACCTCCGGAGTACTCCACTGCCTCCCACCACCTCCCACCCCCGTGCCCAGTCCGTGCACCGGCTGCACGCGGCGGCCGACGCCATCGACTACCTCACGAACCAACTCCCGCGTGCGTACCGCGAGGAGGGCCTGCCGGGCCTGGAGGAACTGGCCGGGCACACCCGGGCGATCCGCGACTGCCAGGACGACGTGCTGCACGTCACCGCGGCCCTGCACCACCCCCACACCCAGAGCGCCGACCGCGCCGTCGTCCGTTCCCTGACCGCGGCGACCGCGCAGCTGGGCGAGGCACTGGGCGCACTGGGCCGGGCCGCCGCGATGGCCGGCCGCCTGTACGAGGTCGACGGCATAGGCGGCCCGCGCGCCGACGAGGTCCGCGAGCGCGGCTCCCAGCAGCTCAACCTCGCACTCTCCCGCACCCGCCTCGCCCTGGCCGGCGCCAGCGAGAACCTGCGCCGCGATGCCCGCTCGCTCACCGGCCCCGTCGCCGTTCTCGCACACCGGCCGACCCCTCGGGCTTCAGCCGCCACCGCCCGCTCCACCGCCGGGGCGGGAGCAGCCACTGTCGCCTCGCTGCCAGCCCGCACCGGAGCGAGCACCGTCGTCGGCGGGCGGCGCCGTTGAGGGCCCCTGCCGCCGCCGCGACCTTCGGCGGGGCCGTGTCGGCAAGCTCGCGCCCCGACTACCGAAACGACCTGGCGGTGGTCGCCGGGATGCTGCGCGCCCTTGGGCGCAACGCCGCCGCCACCCCCAGCGGGCCGGTCCCCGGCATCCCCAGCCGAGACGCCCTGCTGGAGCATTGCCGCCAAGCGGCTGCGTTCATCCGGCACTGCGGCGACAACGCCGAGCACTACCGCCACCAGCTGGTCGCGGACAACCCCTCCGCGGCGGCACTGGCCGGCGCCTACGACGTCGCGATGAGCCGCGCGGCCACCGTCCACCGGCACCTGGGCGCCGCCCTCGACCTGTCGATCAAGTTCGCCACCACCGCCCCAGCCGAGCCCGGCAGCCCTGCCGAGAAGCTGCGACTGCGCCGAGCCGAGCACACGGTCGCCGCGCTGGACAGCGCGGACCAGTGTGCGACCGAGGGAGCCGAGGAAGTGCTCGCGTTCACCGCCCGCCTCGCCCCGGTCGCGCCGGCGGCGCCCGCCGAGGCCGCGCTCGTACTCGGCTCACCCGCCACCACCCCTGCCAGGAAGCGCCGTTGACCGCCGAACCCCCTCTCCCGCCCGCCGCGGTCGGCCTCAGCCAGCGCGACATCGACACGCTGGGCTCACTCGCCGAGCAACTGGCGGCCTTCAGCAAAGCCATCCCCGTGCCAGCCCCGCACGAGCCGCTGCCCGAGGTCCGGGAGCTGGTCTGGCCGATGATCCGCTTGCACGAGCTGATCACGATCCCGCTGGACGAGACCTTCTTCCTCGCGACCAACACCGCCAGCCCCCCGGGGCTCGGCGTCTTCACCGCGACGACGACGGCCCTCACCCTCACCCAGGCCGCGCTGGCCCGGGCGGCGAGCCTGCTCACCGAGGCAGAGCCGACACCCGAGGCGCAGAGCAGCGCCCGCCGCTCCCTCGCCACCGCCCGCGAAACCATCCGCTCGATGGCCGAGGAGCTGGGCAAGAGCGTGACCGCCAGCCCCGGGCCCAGCAGCGTCACCGCCCTCGCCTCCCGCCGCGGGCCGGCCGCGCTCCCCGAGAGCCACCCCCCGGCCGCAGGCGACTCCGAGCGCCGCGTGGACGCAGCCCTTCGCCGCTCACCCGCGCTCGTGCTCATCTCCCCACCCGCCGAGCCCCCGGCACCGCCGGCCGCCCCCGCACCGCCGGCGACGGTCGTTCCGCTCCGGCGCACCTGACGGCCGACGAAGCTCCGAGCCTGCCCTCCGCCGGCAGATCCCGATCCGATGGAGTCCCACCACGCCCTCCACCCGCCCCACCTCCGAGGTCAAGGACCACCAGCGGCACCTGCGTGACGTCGCCCACCAGGCCGAGGCCCTCGCCGCGAAGCTGCCCACCGTCCGCACGGCCTCCGCCGCCGGAGTACCCGATGCCCGCGACGTCGCCGGGCACCTGCGCGCGATGCAGGAGCTGCAGACCAGCACGCTCGCCGCGGCCGAGTTCTCCGAGTGGTTCCCGACACACCCGACCACCATGACGGCCGCCCGGCTCACCGCTCTGTCGCTGGCCCGCGCCCACGCCGGCGTCACCGAAGCCACCCGGCACCTGTCCTACCTGCTCCAGCACGCCGTGAGCGCCGACGTCTGGGCCCTGCCCGACGCCCAGCCGGTCAACCCCGCCGCCGTCTACGGCGCCGCCTCCACCGAACTGCGGCGAACCGCAGGGCAGCTGCGGATCGACGCCGACCACCTCGCCTCGGCCGGCGTCTCCGCCGTCCCGGCCAAGCCCCGCCGGTCCGCCGCCCTCAGCGTCACCCAGCGCCTGCGCCGCGCACTGCCCGGCCGCCGGACCGAACCCCTCCCGATCGCCGCATTGCCCCGCAGCAGCGCCCCCGCCCCCCGCCGCTGACCCAAGGACCCACACTGACCACCATCTCCCCCGACACCCAGGCCCAGTGGCTGCTCCGCACCGCGGCCAACCTTCACTACTTCAGCGAAGAGCTGTTCAGCATCTACTGCCACCGCGATCCGCTGCCCGAGCGCCTCGGCGCCGTCCTGGACTCCATGTCCGAGGTGCAGAAGACCGTCCTGTCCAACGTCGTGGACGAGTACGACACCACCTCCCCCGAGTCCACCAGGCCCGAGGACATCGCCTGGCGGCGCGGCTCCCTCGCCTACGCCTACGCCGGCCTGCTGACCGCGAAGGCGATCCTGCGCGCCCAGCCCGCCGTCGTCGCGGTCGCGCTCAAGCGGATCAGCCCCGCATCCGCCCCGTGGCCGCACCGCACCGCCTACTTCAAGTCCCTCTCCTCCTCCCGGGAAGTCCTCGAAGAGGCGGTCTGGAAGCTCAAGGAGGTCGCGGCGGACCTGACCGGCCCGGCACCGGACTTCCTTGCCCTCACCGGAGAGCAGGCGATCGTCCTCACCCGCTCCGCGGCCCTGTCCCAGCGGCCGGCCAAACCGCTCACGTCGCAGACGGCCGCCGGCCCCGGCGCCGCGGTGCAGGTGTCGCCGCCCGCCGCGCGCGCCGCGACGGCCCGCGGCGGAGCGCGCCGATGACCGTGCCGGGCGGCGGGTGGCCGCGCATCGGCAGCATGTGCTCGGGCTACGGCGGCCTGGACCTCGGCGTCCAGGCCGTCCTCGGTGGCAGCGTGGCCTGGCACGCCGAGATGAACCCCAACGCCGCCGCGATCCTCGCCCACCACTGGCCTAGAGACGCCAAATCTCGGCGATATCAACGCAGTTGAATGGAGCGACGTCGAGCCGATCGACGTCCTCACGGCGGGATTCCCCTGCCAGGACCTGAGCGTCGCCGGCCGACGGGCCGGTCTGATGGAGGGCACCCGCTCCGGACTGTGGCTGACCATCGCCCGCGCGATCGACGTCCTCAAGCCGAAGTTGGTGATCATTGAAAACGTCCGCGGCATCCTCTCCGCAGCCGCTGCCTCGCCAGCCGATGGCGACCTGGAGTGCGGCTGGTGCGATCTGGGAGACGGCGGAGGTGAGCCTGCTCTGCGGGCACTCGGCGCGGTTCTCGGAGACCTGGCCGACCTCGGGATGGATGCGCGGTGGACGGTGCTACCCGCTGCCGCCGTCGGCGCCCCCCACCGCCGGGAGCGGCTGTTCCTCGTCGCCTGGCCTTCCGACACCGAAAGCTCGCGATGCGAAGGGGCCGGACGCGAAGCGGGAGGATCTGGGGCATGCGGTCACCTTGCTGAAGACCCCGACGAGCAACTTGGGCTCGATCGGCGGCTCGCAGCACCCGGACAAGCGACGCCAGGGAGGCCACGGGCCGAACTTGAGCGACGAGGTGGAGCACCTGCTGTTCCCGACCCCAAAAGCCTCCGACGGGACGCACGGCGGGCCCAACAGCCGTGGCAGCAAAGGGGATCTGACCCTGCCGTCGGCGGCGGCCCAGCTGCTGCCGACGCCGAGGGCCTCGGACACCGGGACGCCCGGGCGCCGGGCCGGGGCGGGGTTCCGGCCCCCGCTGTCGGCGGTGGTGCTGCCGATCTGGGAGCAGGACGACTCGGACTGAATCGGTGGGGTCCGTACGGGCCGGCCATCGCCCGCTGGGAGCGGGTCACCCGGCCCGCTCCGGAGCCGACCGACGAGCGAGGCCGGCTCGCCCCCCGCTTCGTCGAATGGATCATGGGCGTCGGCGAGGGACACGTCACGGCCGTCCCGGGCCTGTCCCGCTCCGCCCAGCTGACCGCCCTGGGCAACGGCGTTGTCCCCCAACAGGCAAGCCGTGCACTGGAGTTGCTGGGAGCAGCCGATCTGCTTGCCGCCGTCCGCTGCTGCGGGCGGCGGTGAGCGGGGGTGCTTATACACCAATTCCGGCCCGATACGTCGGGCCGCCGAGCGCACATCCTCGTGTCATCACCCGCCGACGAGAGGCACCCGCCCCTTTGACCACCCCCGAGCCCGACCCGACGTCCGCGCCGGACGGCTACACCAACGCCCAGATCGACGTGCTGACCGCGAAATTGAGCGCTCTCGCGGCGGGATTCGACCTGCAGGCCGAGCAGCTGGCCAGCATGACCACCGCCCTCCCTCCGGAGGACAGCGACGATCCGGACGCCCACGGCGGCGCAGAGCCGCTGTTCATCCTCGCCTTCGACGACCCGCAGTACGAGCAGGAACTGGAGCTGATGACCCCATGGGTAGACGAGATCTGGACCAAGATCTACGGCCCCGAGACCACCGCCGGAAAGCCCTGGTGCCCGCGCTGGAAGGAGCACCCGGAGGCCGTCGCGCGACTGCACGCCCTCTGGCTGGCCTGGCAGGCCGCGCTCGACCCCGAGTCGGGTGCCGCCGGGCCCAGCTCGTGGCAGCGAGACCACCTCGAGCCCGCGCTGATGAAGCTCCGCTCCGCCGACGGGCCGTTCGCCGCCTGCACCAGCAGCGGTGGCCACATCAGCCACCGGGTGCTGCCGCACCCCGCGCTGACCGACACCGCTCCTGTCGACCACCCCCTCACCTGAGAAAGAGCCGACCCTTGCCCGACTTCAACCTGCCCGGACGGCGTCCAGCGGACGCCGCCTCCGCCGAGGCCCAGGTGCAGTTCCTCGCCGCGGAGGATGCGTACGAGCTGCTGACCGAGGTGCACCTCGACCACGACGGCGGCGCGGAGGACTTCCTCCTCTTCGCGGACGTCTCCGGCTACTCCGCGGTCGCCGCGCACCTGCACCACGGCGAGGACGGCAAGACGTTCACCCTCGCCACCGAGACCCTGCCCACCTTCGCCCTGGCCGCGGCCTGGCTCGTCCAGCGCGGCGCCGAGACCGACTCCTTCCTCGACCGCTCCGGCCACCCCGGCGCCCCGGCCGACGCCCGCAGCGCCTCCGCCGCCGCCCGCCTTCTGGAGTCCGGCTCCCGCTACCGGCTGGTTGACCACGGCGCCGAGCGGCCCTTCCTGCTGCACCTGGAGACCGTCGACCCGGACCGCGGGTACAAGCTGCGCGAGGGTAGCTTCAGTTCGCCGCAGGAAGCCCAGCAGTGGCTGGAGAACCGGCGCACCCCGCTGCCCCCGGTCGCCGACGGGGACGTGTCCGTGGTGGTCAGCCCGCAGGCCAACGCCGCGCGAACCCGCACAGCGACCGGCCAGCGCCGCACGGCCGCTGCGGAACCCGCTCCCGCCCTCGCCGCAGCGGCGGCGACCTCGGCTCGCAGGTCCGTCCGGTGACCACCACGCCCACCCGGCCCCTGGCGGGGTTCAGCGCCCACCCCGAGGCCCTGGACGACCTGCTGTCCGTGCCGCAGCACGTGCGGATGCTCGCCCTGAGCTACCTCGGCCGTCTGGTACGCGCCGAGGTCCGGGGCCCTCTCCTCGAAGAGCAGGGCGAGCGCGACCTGCGCGGTGCCAGGAAGCTCTACCTGGACGACGCGCTGGACTACCGGCTCGTCTACGTGGAGCGCCGCGCACCCCACAACCCGCGCCATCTGCAGGGCATCCACCTGGTCGCCGTCGGTGAACGCAGGGGGGTCGCGGTCTACGAGACCGCGGCCCGCCGCCTGCGGCAGGCCGCCGGCCAGGAGGTGCGGCGCGGAATGCCGGCCCGCTTCCAGGCCGCCCTCGCCTCCTCCACCCGCACCTCCCCGGCCCAGTCCGCCGCCTCTGCCCACGCGCCGGCAGGAGTGTCTCCGGCCGTCGCTCTCTCCCCGGCCGCCCGCCAGCGCTGACGCCGCCCAACTGCCCAACCGCACGCCTGAATCGGAGATCACCCCGTGTCGACCGCCACCGCCGTCCTGCCCGCCACGTCGAAGCCCTCCACCAGCACCGTCCAGCGGGCCGCCGAGGTCCTCTCCATCCGGTGGGCCACCCGCATCGTCCACGCGCTGCGCCAGGGCACGACGACCAGCGGCGACCTCCTGGCGGCCGACCCGGTCATTCCGGCGAGCAGCGCGTACTCGGCTCTCCGCGCGCTCGCCGGAGCCGACGTCATCACCCGTACCCCGAGCAGCAGTGCCGCGGCGTGGTTCGACCTTTCGCTGTCTCCCAAGGGCCAGGCGCTGGCGCCCGTGTACGCCTCGGCCCTTGCCTGGGCCGAGCGCTACCCCCGACAGGGTGTCGAAGCCGAAGAGGCGCCGGAGATGATCGAGGAGGCGTTGGGCCTGCTGGCCAGCTCCCACACCGTGCCCCTGCTGAGCGAACTGGCGGGCAGCGCGCCGATGCCCTACCCGAACCTGGTCCCTTCCCTGAGCGCCCGCGACAAGGCGGCGGCCTACCAGCGGCTGCTCGCGCTGGAGGAGCGCGGCCTCGTGGCCCGCAGCGGCACCCGCCGCACCTACCGGTGGAGCGCCACCGAGGCGGGGCTGGCGATCGGCCGGGTGTACGGCGCCCTGGCGGCCTGGACCTCCGGCTCCCACACCCCGTCCGCACCGGCCA
This sequence comes from Kitasatospora sp. NRRL B-11411, assembly GCF_000721345.1. NCBI lineage: Bacteria > Bacillati > Actinomycetota > Actinomycetes > Kitasatosporales > Streptomycetaceae > Kitasatospora > Kitasatospora sp. NRRL B-11411. The sequence goes on from NZ_JOGH01000013.1 coordinate 67,866, forward strand.
AGCCCGGCACCGCGCTGGCCGCCGCCGGCCGCGCCGCCGTCGTCGTGCAGAGCCCGGCACAGGGCGACCTATTCTCCGAACTGCAGAACGCCGAACGGCCGGTGAGCACCCGAGCAGCGGCGGCGGACCTGCGCAGCATCACCCTTCACATCTCCTTCTCCCACGCCCCGGCTCCGCAGCCGCCCGCTCCGCTGCTCGTCGCCGCCTCGGCGCACCGCCGCTGACGAACCCCGACCGCCCGGCCCGCGACCCCCACCCCGAGGTTCATGATCCCGCCTTCCCCGTCCTCTGTCCCTACGAGCAGCACCCCCACGCCGGCCACCGCCTCAGCGGCGGATCCCGAACGCCTCCGGCCAGCGCTTCCGGCAGGCTCCGGCCGGGCAGGTGGGCGATCCATCCTTCGGACCCCGCACGTCACGCCGCTGCTGGCGGGAACCCTGGTGGGTCGTCTGCCCGCGGCGATGGCCCCGATCGCCGTCCTCCTCGCGGCCCGGGCCGACCATGCCTCCACCGCGGTCGGAGCCGTCCTGGCCGCGCTGTACGCATTGGCCGGGGCGATCGGGCAGCCGCTGCTCGGCCGAGTGGTCGACCGCTCCACCCTGGCCGCCGTCGCGGTGCCCGCAGCAGCCGTCTCTGGCGCGGCGTTCGTCGCACTGGCCTTCGTGGACTGCGCGGCCCAGCCGCTGGCCGCCGCCATGCTGTCGGTCGTCGCGGGTGCGGCCACCCCGCCGCTGGAGGCGGGCTTGAGGGCGATGTGGACCCGGCTGGTCGAACCGCGCCACCACCACAAGGTCTTCGCCCTCGACTCCGCCTCCCAGGAGGTGGTGTTCGTCGCCGGACCGCTGCTGGTCACCGCCGTGTGCCTGCTCGCCTCGCCCGACTTGGCGCTGGTCGCCTGCGCAGCGGCCGGCAGCGCGGGCACCCTGGCCGTCGCCGCCCGCCCTCCCGCCAGCGTCCGGACCGCGGCACGCACGGTCCACTGGCTCGGGCCGCTGCGCTCGCCCGGTCTGCTGGTCCTGCTCACGGCCTCGGTGTTCTTCGGGGTGACGCTCGGCTCCTTCACCGTCCTGGCCCTGTCCTACGCCGACCGGCACCACGAAGGGTGGCTCGCCGGAGTGCTTCCGGCCGCACTGTCGCTCGGCAGCCTCGTCGGCGGCGCTGCCTGGGCCAAGCTCAAGCACCCGTGGCCGCCGGGCCGCGCCCTGCCCGCGGTCGGCACGGCGTACGCCTGCGCCTTCGCCGTCCTGCTGCTGCCCGCCCCTCCGTGGCTGATGATCACGGCAAGCGTCCTGCCGGGCCTGTTCCTCGCCCCGTGGCTGGCCTCAGCCTTCGTCGCCTGCGACGCCCTGGCGCCGAGCGGCACCGCCACCGAGGCCGCCGCCTGGCTGATCGCGGTGATCGGTCTCGGCCAGGCAGCGGGCACCGCCCTCGCCGGCCAGTTCTCCGCGCACGGCCACACCGCCACGGCCGCCGTCCCCTTGCTCGGTGCCGCGCTGGCCGCTGCCGCACTCGTCGCGGGACGCCGCCGGCTCTCGCTTCCCTGATCTACCCCTTTCTTCTTGGAGCTGGACTTCTTGCCCAACCGCACCACCAAGGCCACGCCCGCGCCGATCACCATCATCTGGGACTGGAACGGGACACTTCGGGCCGACCTGGACGATCACGTCGCAGCTCTGAACGCGACCCTGCCCGGTCTGGGCGGTGAGCCGATCAGCGTGGAGACCTACCAGGCGCTGCACCGGATGCCCATCCGCGACTTCTACGCCGACCTGCTCGGCCGCCGGCTCGGCGACGAGGAGTGGCACGCCGCCGATGACGCCTTCCTCGCCGAACTCGCCCGCAGGCCGGTCCGGCTCCAGCCGGGCGCCCGGCAGCTGATGATGGGCCTGCGCGCCCGGGGTGTGCGGCAGAGCCTGCTGTCGCTGGCCCCGCACGAGCGGCTCGTCGGTGAAGTGGCCAAGGCGGGCATCACCGGCCTGCTGGAGCGGATCGACGGCCGCCCCGGAGCAGCGGTGGCGAGCAAGGCGCCCGCCATGATCGAGCACCTGCGGGCCCTCGGCCCGGGGGTCGATCCGGCGCGGACCCTGGTGATCGGGGACAGCGTCGACGACGCCGTCGCCGCGTACGCCGTCGGAGCCGTCCCGGTGCTGCACACCGCAGGGCTTCACGGCGCGACCCGGCTGGCCACCGCTGGCGTCCCGCTGGTGGACACGATCCAGGACGCCGTCGCCACCGGCATCGCCATCATCGCCTCCGGCCAGCTGGCGGCGGCGTGAGCGCGGACAGCGGGCGCCCGATCGCCCCGTGGAGGCCCCGGGTGCCCGGCAATACCGACCTCGGCAACCGGACGGTGTGGTCCGAGCTCCAGGTCGAGCCCCGCGACCTTCCCGGGTTCCGCACAGCGACCCTCCACGGCGCGGTCGCCGACCAGATCGCCTCCACCGCCGTCAAGCTCGACGACGTGCAGACCCGGCTGGTCGCTCTGGCCGCTGCTCTGCGCGACGACCTCCAGCGCATCGCGGCCGGCCACGACACCGCCATGCCCGTCACCAACGGCATCCTGCGCAACGGCGCCCTCGACATCGACCTCCTGGTCACGCGCCGCACCGAACTGCACCGCTCGCTCACCGCGCTGATCGGCGTCTACAAGGAGCTGCCCGCCTTCGTCGCGCCGCCGGCCCCGGTGCCGGCAGCGAAGGCGGCACCAGCGGCCGGCCGCCTGCCGCCGCGGCAGGAGGAGGCGTTGCGGCTGGTCGGCTCGTCCACCGTCACCATCTTTAAGGGCGCGCGCGGGTCGGTCAGGGTCGTGGCCGGCGGCGCCGACGTCAAGGTCGCCACCGTCGATGCCCTGATCGGCAAGGGCCTGGTGGACCACTACGCCCGCAAGGACCTCTTCCGGGGCCACGATCTGACTCTCACTCCCCAGGGGCAGACCAGGTACGAGGCCCTGACCACCACGACGACCGCCGCTCGCTCGGCTGCCGCCCGTGCTCGGCCAGCCGTACTTCCCGCAGCGCCGGAGGAGCCCGCAGCCGTCGTGGTCTCCGTGTCGCCGCCGGCGGCCCGGTCCCTGCGCTGACCGCCGTCTTCACCTCAGCGGGCCCGCCGGGCCCGGCCTTCGACCACGCTCAGGAGACCCCTCATCGGAAGCTGGGACACCGGTCCGTTCCACAACGACGCCGCCGTCGGCACCGCCGAGCGCTTCGACAGCCTCTTCGACAGCGAGCTACCGCCGTGGCTCCACCGCCTCTTCGACGTCGCGGTCGCCATGCCGGAGGGCCCGCTCGACACCGACCTGGCGCAGGAGGTCGTCGCCGCCGCGGCTGTCATCGCCTCGCAGTGCCCGGACGGCGGCGACGTCAACCTCAACAGCGGCCCGCGCGAGCCGGTCCCGCCTCTGCCGACGGATCTCCGGCCGAAGGCTGCCGCAGCCCTCGACCGTGTCCTCGCCCACGCCGACGCCGAGGTGGACCGCTGGTACGTCCGGGAGCGAGGCGAGCAGTGGCTCGGCAACGTGCAACGGATCCGCCTCATCCTGACGGCCCCGGCCTCCAGCCCGGAGCCTGCGGCGCCCCGACCGCAGCGGCGAGTGTTCGCCGGCCAGCAGCTCCTTCGCGACAGGTTCGGCGTCGAGGACGCCTTGGACCTGCACGCCCGGCATCCCAAGGAGTCACCGGCGCACGCTCTTGCCGATCTGATGGAGCGCCAGTCGTACGAGGTGGACACCCTCGACCGGGAACTGCGCGCGACGGCCTCCCGAGCGCGCGAGACGCTCGCCCAGGTCGCCGACGGCAAGCACTCGGCGGTCCAGACGAACGGCGTCCTGCGCTTCACCGGCATCGAACTGGAGACCCTCGGGGCCCGCTTCGCTCTCGCCAGCCGTGATCTGCAGGAGCTGGCCGACCGGTACGAGTACGCCGTCGCCAGCGGGACGGACCAGGCCGTTGCCCCGCGGTCGGCGGCTGCCCGGACCCGGACCACGCCCGGCGACGCCGTCCCCGGCCGCGGCCCCACCGACTCGCTGCCTCCACCCGATTCCGCCGGCCACCGCCCCGGCCCGCGTCGCTGAACCGAAGGACCCCGCTCATCCCCACCCACGAAACCCTCGAAGAGACCCGCTTCGACGTCGACGGCCTCCGACCGGTCACCGCCGACGACGAGTCGAGGCTCGATGACCTCTGCCTCAGCCTGGACATGTACACCTCGCTGGCGGTCCAGCACACAACGAACCCGCACACCGAGCTCCTCGCCGACAGCTTCCACGTCGTGCACGACGGCACCATGACCTGGCACGACGTCCCCGGCCTCCCGCAGTACGCGGCCATCCACGTCGAGCGCGACCTCGGGGAGGGCACGTACCGCTTCGACTTCAGCCGCCACCCCATCGCCGCGCTCGCCCAGAACTGGCTCATCTCCCGCGGCGCGGACCCGGGCCAGCTCACCGTGGACGCCGAAGACCCCATGAGCACCGACCAGGCCACCCGGGACCTGGAGGACTTCCTGGCCGTCTCCGGCGACCGCTTCGGGATCCGAGACGACTACACCCACGACAGCCCGGACTTCTACAAGACGTGGATCATCGCCACCGACAGCCGGCCCGATCCGGGCCAGCAGCCGGTCAGGGTCTTCTACGAGGACGTCGACACGGCGAACCACTCGTACACCCTGCGCCAGGGCGGCTTCGCCACCGTCGAAGCCGCCCGGAGCTGGGTCGACCGGCTGGGACACCCGGACAACCCGCTGCCACCACTGACCGCCGCCCCCAGCGCCCGCGCCGCCGGCGCCACAGCGCACAGCTCCGTCGCGATCACCCTCTCCACCCCGGGCCCCGCGCAGGCACCCGCTACGGCGGAGGGCAGCCCCACCCGACCGAACCGCCGCTGACGCCCCATCACTCCCTGGAAGGACTGCACATCTCCCCGACCGACAGCACCGAGTCGCCGGCCACCGCCGGGCCTCAGCGGCGACCGCGCACGACAGAGCGCCGCAGCGTGCAGATCACGGTGCGGTTCACCCCAACGGCCATCGCCGCCATCGGCGAGCGCGCCGCCGCCGAGCGCCTCACGATCGCCGGGTTCATCGGCGACGCCGCCCTGGCCGCCGCCAGGTCCACCGATCCGCTCGCACGCGCCGAGCGCGATCCGCGGCGCCCGCTCGCCGAGGCCCTCGACCGCATGGCCGGCGAGCTGAACGCCGCCGTCGCCACCGTCCGCGACTCAGGCGACGGGCCGGCGTGCGAGGCCGCACTCGCGGTCCTGCCGGACCTCGCCGAGCGGACGTACACCGTCCTGGACGCCGTGCTGGAGGCTGCGTGATCCCCGACATCTCCCGGGGCAACAGCATCCGACCGCTGCTGGCCTACCTCTACGGCCCCGGCCGGCGCGAGGAGCACGACGATCCGCACCTCGTCGCCGCCTGGGACGTGCACGGCGCCCCCGACCCGGGCCGCGCCCCGGACGCAACCATCAGGCGTCTGGCCGCACGGCTCGACCAGCACGCCCAGCTGCGCGCCGCCGAGCTGGGGACGATGCCGCCGAACCGGGTGTGGCACTGCGCGGTCCGGGCCGCTCCCGAGGATCCGATCCTGGACGACGCCCAATGGGCCGAGGTCGCCCGGCGCATCGTGCGGGCCACCGGCATCGCGCCCGAGAACGGCCCGGCGTGCCGGTGGGTGGCCGTCCGGCACGCCGTCCACCACATCCATCTGGCCGCCGTCACGATCCGGCCGGACGGCTCCCGGCCCCTGACGCACCGCGACGCGGCGCGCGCCCAGGCCGAGTGCCGGGCGATCGAGGCCGAATGGGCGCTGCGGCCCGTCGGCACCGGACCCCGCGTCACCACCAGCTACCCCACCAGCGCCGAGATCATCAAGGCGGAGCGGCACGGCTGGAGCGAGCCCTCCCGGGTGTGGCTCCAGCAGCAGATGCACCTGGCGCTGTCCGAGGCGGCCGACCTCGACACCTACTTCGCCGCGCTGGCCGAGCGCGGGGTCCTCGTCCGCGTCCGCCGCGACGAGGACAACGTGGCCGTCGGCTACAGCCTGGCCCGCCCCGGCGACGTCGGCGCCGGAGGGAAGGCCGTCCACTTCGCCGCCGGGCGCCTGGACTCCGCGATGACCCTGCCCCGCGTCCTGCACCACCTGTCCGAGAAGAAGCCCGCCGAAGGAATCCGATCATGACCAGCCCCCAGAACCACCTCAGCCCCGTGGCGGAGTTCGCGCACGCCCTGGCCCAGCGGCTCCCGGACCGGTGGGAGGCCACCGCGATGGACCTGCGCGACGACGCCGACCTTCGCCACCACTTCTACGACCGCGTGTGGGACCGCCGCAACGCCCAGGACCTCGGACTGGACCGCGACACCATGGCGGAGAGCGCCGTGCTCGACAGCCCCGACGGACGCCGGCTCCTGGTGCTGCCCGCCGCCGAGGAGGACCGGTTCCTGATCTGCCCCCTCATCGCCTTCGACGTGCTCGTGTACGCCAGCAACTCCCAGCTCAGCTCCGCCGTCGTTCCGGCTGACCCGGCCACGGCCGCCGGCGAACTCGCCGAGTCGCTGCTGCCCGTCTACGAGAGCGAACTGCGCACCCGGCTCGAGCGAGCCCTCGGGGTCCTGGACCCCACCGCGGCGGCCCTCGCCAGCTTCCTGGCCTCCGAGGTCGAACACGACCCCGAACTGGCGGAGGACCTGTACGACATGAGGGCGGTGCGCTGGCTGTCCCACCCGGAGGACACCGACCTGCTGCGCTGTGCCACCGAGGAAGTCCTCGCCGCTCTGGGTCTGCTGCTGGGCCACCGCGGGCCGCTGTCCGAAGCCCTGGTCGGCGTCACCGCCCACGTGCGGATGTACTGCGAGGTGCACGACAGCTGCGAGGCGCTGATCGAGGCCGAGGTGATCGGCCGGATCCTGGCTGCCGCCGGTCTGGCCGACACCAGCAGCGGCATCTTCGATCCCGCGATCACGGCGAAGATCGCGGCGATCGACGCCCTCCCGATCGAGCAGCAGCGAGCCCTGGTGCGCTCCGCCTTCGCGACGTACACCCGGTGAACCAACGCCGGCTGACCTGATCAGAAAGACCGCCCGTTGTACATCGCCTCCTTCCACGACGCCCGCGACGAACTCGACCTCGACGAGTTGGACGCGGTCGACCCCGAGACGGCCCGGACCATCAACCGGCTGTTCGACCCCGAGAGTTCGCTGTGGATCATCGCGAAGCAGTGGGCGTCGGACACCTTGCGCCGCCCAGGGGCGCGGTTGCACGACTACTTCCTCCTGCTCGACTCGTACGCCGTTTACAACGAGCGCCCCGGGGCACCGCAGCTCATCGCCGCCCACTTCGACCGCGACCCGAGCACCCGCACGGTCCGGGCCAGCATGACCTCCCACGCGCTGATCCCGCTCGCGCAGAACTGGCTGGTCGGACGCGGGGCGGACCCCAGCAGGGTCCTGGAGCCGCAGGGGTGGAGCGATCCGCTGGACGCCGAGACCGAGCGGCTGGAGGACTTCCTGCGCACCAGCGGCGAGCGGTTCGAGGTCCACGACACCTTCAGCCGCCACGAACCGCCGTACGAGACCTGGGTGATCGCCACCGACACCGAGCAGCCTCCCGGCCCGGCGGAGGTCTTCATCTGGCGGCTGCCCGACGACCAGAACCCCGCCTACACGGTGCGCCGCGGGCAGTTCGCCAGCCTCGAAGCCGCATACGAGTGGACCCGGGACACCTCCGCGCCCCTTCCCGCGTCCCCCCGTACCCAGGCCGCCCGGCTTCGCGTCGCGCCGGTCCAGCCCTCGCCCGCGCAAGCCCCGGCGCCGCCGCCGACCATGCCCAACGCCCGCCGCCCCCACGGCCGCTGACACGCCTCACCACCCTTTGGAGCTCTGGCCCTTGCCCGACACCTACCTGCCGCACCACGACCCCGACACCGAGATCCTGGTCCGCCCCCGCTACCTGGCCGGCCCCGGCGACCGGGAGGCCGTCGACACCGCCTTCGGGCCGCTGCGCGGGTCAGGGTGGCACGTCACGGCCCTCGGCCCAGACCTCACCGAGGTGATCGCCACCAGCCCGTGCCATCGCGTCCGCGTCGGGTACCGGCCCGGCCAGGAACAGGCGTGGCAGGTCACCGCGGCCCTGGATCCGTTCGCCATCCCCGCCTGGCGCGGCGGATTCAGCCGGACCACCCCGCCGGAGATCATCGAGGCGTTCCTCGGCCAGCTGGCCGACTCCCTCCACTTCGACACCGTCAACGACACCGCGGGCACATTCGTGTCAATGGAGGGCACCTGGGCAGACGCCAACGAGCCTCTCTCCGAGGCGGGTTGGCCGACGTCCTACACCGACGGCTTCTGGCTGACCAGGTCGGGCGACGGCGAGGTCGAGTACGAGGTCGCCCCGCTCGTCGACCCGGCGGTCGAGCTGGCCGCCGACGTACAGCGCGGCTTCACCTGGCGGATCGTTCCGGGCGACCCAGATGTGGGGTGGAGCGCCGGATTCAGCTCGTGCACGCCACTGCACCTGATCGCCGCCGTGAACGGCGCCGTCGTCGACAACAGCCCGCTCGTCCGCGTGAGTGACGACCTGCCCCGACGGGTGCTCGCCCGGGCCCTCGCCGAGCAGGCCGAGGTCGACCGGCGCGAAGCCGAGGCCCGCGCCGCTCTGCCGACCGCGGCCGAACTCCTCGCCGACGGCGACGGCCTGGAGGCCCCGGTGGCCGTCAGCCCGCCGTCCCCGGCCGGGCCCCGCGACGTCGAGCGGGTGGCGGCCAGCGCCGCCCGCTCGGGCACCGCACCGGCCTCCCGTACTCCGCTGCCTGATCCGGCCGGACCTTTGCGGACTGCCCCCGTGGACCGGAGGCGGCTGCGGTGAGGGACGACCGCGCCCTGGAGGCGTTCACCGAAGCGGTGGCCGGCCGACTTCCCGGTACCTGGCGGCCGGCACTGGCGGACGTGCGCACATCGGCGGCTCTGACCGAGGTGTACGAGCGGCTCTGGGACCTCGGGATCACTCAATGGGCCCTGCTGGAGTTCGCCAACGACCGTCTCGGGATGCTCCGTGACGTGCAGGGCCGGGAGCTGGTCGTTCTCCCGCGCCCGCTCCGCCAGAGCCGCTACCTGATCGCCCCGCTGGTCCCCACCGGCACGGACCCGGGGGCGGTGGAGGACCTGACGCCCTTCGGCCTGACCGTCAGCGGGTCACCGGCCCAGGCGGCCGAGACGGTCCGCCGCCGGCTCCTACCCCGGCTCGGCTACGCCCTGCTGCTGGCCGAGGAACGCGGGGTCCATCCCGGGCAGCCTTCCGACGACGGGTACCGCCGGGTCCGCGCCGCCACCGCCCGCACCAGCCTGCCGACCGGCACCACCCCGGTCGTCGTCTACTCCGCCGGGCCTATGAGCCCGGCCACCCCGATTCCGGGCCGAGACCGAGTCCCAGCCCCCTGACCGAACGAGATTTGTGCCAACTGCTGTCTCCACCGACCCGCTCCTCTCCGTCCGGCCCGCCCACCTCGCCGGGCCCGGCGACGCCGACCTGGCCTCCCTCCTCACCACCGAGCACGGCTGGTTCCGCCCCTACAACTCGCCCACCCACGTCGTCCTCGTGAGCGGCACCACCGGCATCGCCCTCTCCACTGGATCGGGCACGGCCCCTCTGTCCCTGAACGGGATCGGCTGGTCGGTCGGCTTCTGCCACCAGGTGCCTGCCGAGGTCACCCGCGCCCTGCTCGACGAGGCCGCCACCGGCCTCCGCCACGCCCCGGACCTATTCACCGGCACCGGCCGCCTCGCCGGCCACCACGCCCGCGCGGCACTGCTCGCGGCCGGCTGGTCCGGACACCAGCGGGACGGCTACGAGCTGGTCTCCGCCCCCGACCGCCACGCAGCCCTCTCCTTCCCGCTGGAGGCCCCGGGCAGCGAGGTGATGCTGACCGGTGCCGCCGAGAAGGGCACGTGGACGGTGCGGTTCGGCGCGACCGCTCCCGAGCCACTGCTGACCGCCGCGACCGCCGCCCTTCTGGCCCCGGTCGTCCGCCGGGCCGGGCAGCTCCCGGCGCGGCACCAGGGCCTGCTGACCACCCAGACGCTCGCCGAACGGCCACCGCGCACCGGACGTTCTGGCGCGGCTCGCGCCCGGAGCACCGCGGCCCGGCCGGTCTCCGCCCCGCTGCCGCCGTCCGACCGGCCGCGCACCGGCAGCACCACGTCCGTGTCGGCTCTGCGGCGCCGCCCGTCCTGACCCCCGTCCCTCGCTCCTGGAGACCTCGCTGCCTGCCGATCCCGACACCGACGACCTGGTCGCCGTCCGCCCGCTGGAACTCGCCGGCCCCGGCACCGCGCCGTTCGACCTCCTGCGCCACCTCACCGCCGAGTACCAGTGGCGGGTGGTCTCCGGCGGCGAGAACCCGCAGTTGGAGACTCCCTGCGGGCGGCTGCGGCTGCAGCACGGCGACTTCCTGTCCGGCAACCTCCTGCTGGCCGACAACTGGATGCTCACCGCCCGCGAGTCGCCGGCCGCGGAGTGGCTGTGGTGGGCGTGCTTCAGCCCTCAGACACCGCACGAACTCACCTACGGCTTCGTGCTGGAGACAGCCCGGCGCCTGGACCGCGAGCCGAGCAGCGTCCTGGTCCGCCGGGACGTGGCCGACGACGCGGGCGAGCTGCTCGCGGCTTGCGGCTGGATGGAGCGGGAACACCCTCTTCCCGGCGTTCGCATGATCACCCCCACCGGCAACACCGGCGCGGCCCACACCTACGAACTCCCTGAGCGGGCCCTGTCGTTCAGCATGAACAACACCAGTTCCGAACTGGCCTGGTCGGTCTCCATGTCGCCCCGGACACCGGAGGTGCTACTGCGGGTCATGGCGACGGCCCTGGTCGACGACTCGGCGGTGCGCCGCCGCAGCGAGATCCCCGCCGACCACCGAGAGCGGGTCTCGACCGCCCCGGCCAGCACCGCCTTCCCGTCTCGCTGGGCGGCACTGCTGCCCGAGCACGCCGCCGAAGGGACGCTCACGACCACCGGCTCGAACGAGGCCATTGCTGAACAGCCCAGCCCGCCACCGGCGTTGGTCGCGGTCACCCCTCGCCACTACGCCGGGCCCGGGGTCGGCGACGTCGAGCGGCTACGGCACCGTCTCGAGGCCGAGGGCTGGGTCCGTGGCGAAGGCGTTCTCACCAGCGCGTGCGGCCGGCTGGGCGTCGCCTGGCCCACGGAGTCGGACAAGCCGCGAGGCTGGGGGCGCGAGCGGACGTACGCACCGTGGCGCATCTGGGGCACCCAGCACCGCGGCGCGGGCGTCGCCTGGCGGGTCACCGGCTGGCGGCTGGTTCCCCAGGAGATCATCGAAGGTCTGATCGGCGAGGCGACCACGATGCTGGACGAGGCCGACCAGGCCGGCCGGCCGCCGTTCGAGGCCGGCGTCCTGGCGTTGGGGTTCCTGCCGCTGGCAGCCGCAGGCTGGACCAGCGAGGTCACGCCCAAGGGCGCCGCCGCCTTCGAGTCTCCCGACGGACTCCTCAGCGCCCGCTGCGGGCCCCCGGACGCCCTGTACGAACTCCGAGGCCGCCCGGCCGCCCGCATCTCCTGCCGCCGGGCGCTCGGATTCTGGGAGGTCGAGATCAGCGCGAACACCCCCTCCCGGCTGGCCGCCGCCCTGTGCCGCGACGTCGCCGACCCAGGCCCTCTGATTCGTGATCCCGATCACCTGCGCCTGGACGCCACCGACCGGGAGGTCGCCGTCGTCACCCCGGTCACCGCGCAGTCCCTCACCACCTCCACCAGCCGCCGGGCCGCGGCCGTCACCCGCTCCCTGCCCGCCGGCGCTGCGGCGAGCCCCGCCGTACCGGTCGTCCTCACGGTCTCCGTGCCCGCGACCTCAAGCCACCTGCAGCGGTGAGGCCATCGGCCGCCCGCCTCCGAGTCCCGCTCCCTGGAGCACGGCTGGTACCGGGGATTCGAGCCCTTTGATCACTTGAGCCGACAACCTGGAGAAATCCTGCCCTCGCACCCTCTCGACTCCGTCGTCCACGTCAACGCCAGCGCCGCGACGCTGCACGATCTCGCTGACCATCTCGCCACCATCGAGACGGATCAGCTGGACCAACTGCTGGGAGACCTCCTGCAGGACGGAGGTCTGCTCCACGCCGCCGAGCGGCTGCTCGACCGCGCACGCGCCGCGGTCGACCCCGACCTCGACGAAACCCACCCCGATCCGGACTCCGTCCCGGCGCACCGGCTCATGCACGCCCTGGCCCGGCTCGGCGAGGAAGTGTGGGACTGCCGGATGGCAGTGCTGGAAGCGCTGTCGGCTGCCCGCTCCCGCGAGCCCGATCCCACCGAGCCGTCGCCCGCCCACCCGGCGGCCCGGTCGGCTCCGGAGCGCGCTGCCCGGCCCCGTGTGACGATCCTGCGCACCGACGCCGGCGAGATCACCGCCACTGGCTACGACCCCGCCGCCCAGCGGATCCTGCTGCGGGCCGGCTTCGAGGCGGTCCACCTTCGCTCGGGCGAATCCTGGCTGCGGCTTCCCGCCGACGGAAACCAGCATGGGCCGGACCCACGGGCCTGCTCGGCAGCCAGCGAGCTGCTCGCCGTCGGCTACCCCGTGCGCCTGGACGGAGCCCTCGGCCAGCCGGTGAGCGCTGACGGTACCCCCCTGCCGAGCACGCCCGTGCGCGACGGAGACACGACCTCCCGAGCCGACGCCGCTCGCACCGCCCCGGCACAGCCGAAGCCGGGAGCCAAGGGACCGGGCGTCGCGGCCCAGGTGCCCGTGATCGGGCTGACCGCGCCGCCTCGATCCCGTTGATCAGCCCGTCCCGGTAGCTCCGGCCGCTTGTGCCTGCCCACTTGAGCGACCGACTGGACCGGCTGGAGCACCCGGACTGGTTCCAACCCGACCGCAGCCTCGCCGTGACCGCGGGTGCCCCTGCTCCTGGAGACCTACTTGCCCACCGATACCGATATCGACCCGTTGGTCGCGGTCCGCCCCTTGGAGCTGGCCGGCACCGGCACCGCCCCCAGCGACCTCGGCGACCACCTCATCACCGCGTACGGGTGGGAGCACGACCCGGACAGCACCCCCGAAGAACCGTTGCTCGTCAGCCCGTGCCTCCGCATGGCCCTGGAGCGCGGCGACTTCCCCCTCGGCCGCCGCATCCTCCAGAACCACTGGAAGCTCTCCGCCTACGACAGCGGGGAGGAGGACGCCACAGAGCTCTGGTGTGCCTGGTTCAGCCCCAGGACGCCCTACGAGCTCTCCCACGGTCTCGTCCTGGACGCCGCTGGCCGGCTCGAGAGCGACCCAGCCAGCGTCCTTGCCGACCGCAGGGCCGGCGACGACATCGAGCGGATCCTCTCCGACGCCGGATGGACGATCGAGCGGAGCCCATGGCGGACGTTCATCCACTCGCCCGGCACCTCCGCCAGCCTCCTGGTCCCCTCCCACCCGGAGCGCACGCTCGCCTTCAGCCTGGGCAACACCAGCTCCGAGCTGGCGTGGGAGGTCATCGCCTCGCCGTGGACTCCCGAGGCGATCCTGCGCACGGCCGCGGTGACGCTGGCCTCGGACACAGCGCTGCGCCGCCGCAGCGAGATCCCCGCCCACCACCTGGCCCGGGTCACGATCGAACCCGCCGCCTCCGCCTCTCTGCCCCGGTGGCGCCCCCTGCTGGCGGCCCCGGACCTCCCGCCCGACCTGGAGAACCCCCTGCCGACCACCACCGCCCCGACCGCCGCCGAACCACCGCGTGGCACCGACCCCGAACCGGCCCTGGTCACCGTGACCCCCCGCCACTACGCCGGCCCCGGCCGAGGCGGTGCCGACCAGATCAAGGGGCATCTCGCCTCCCTGGGCTGGACGGTGGACACGAACTCGATGACCAGCCCGTGCGGAAGGCTCGGGCTCGCCTGGCCCGACGGCACCGACAGTCCGACGCGGCAGAGCGCCGCCTGGCGGGTCTGGGGTGCCCAGCACCGGGGAGCGGGCGTCGCCTGGCGCATCACCAGCGGCGACCTCGTCCCACCCGAGCTGATCGCCGGCGTCGTCGACGAGGCACTCGCCATCCTGGACGAAGCCGGACCGGACACCCGAGCACCGTTCCAACCGGGCGTCCTGGGCCTGGGCTTCCTGCCCCTGGCCGAGGCCGGGTGGAAGAGCGAAGTCGACCCCCGCGGAGCCGTCTCCTTCCGCTCGCCCGACGGCTACGTCAACGCCCAATGCGACGTCCCGACCGCCCTGCACGACCTGCGCGGCAAGCCCGCCGCCCGCATCAGCTGCTACCGGGCCCGGGGGTACTGGCTGGCGGAGATCAGCGCGAACACCCCCTCACGCCTCGCCTCCGCCCTCTGCCGCGACCTCGCCTCCCCCGACCCCCTTGTGCGCAGCACCACCGGACTCCACCTCGACGCGACCGACCGGAAGGTCGCGATCGTCACCCCGGTCAACCCGGTCACCGCCGAGGACCGGGCCACCCCGACGGAGCGGCGGGCCGCTGCCCTCTCCGGCAGCGCGCCCACGTCGGCTGCACCCAGCTCCTCGGCCGCCACCACCACCCCAACGTCCCCGCGGAAGCTCGCCCGCTGATCACCGGGCGCACCTTGCCAGCGTCAACCCCCTTGGAGGATCTTCGCTTTGACTACACCCGGACCGGCCGTCAAGCCAGTGAAGGCCAAGCCCGGCGAGCTGCGGGCCAAAGTCGCAGGCATGTTGGCCGACCGGCCGGCGGACACGCTCACCATCGGGGAGATATGCAGGGCGTTGGGCCACTCCCACGGCGCTGTCCAGCAAGCGGTCAAGACCCTGGTGCGTCGTGGCGAGGCCGACCAGCCTGGTGCCGGGCCGAGGTTCCGCGCGAACGGGAAGACGGCCGCCGCCGCGCGGGTCGCGGTGATCAGCCCACCAGGCACCCACTCTCCTCGCGCCGCCGCGGCCACGGCCCGCACGACCGCACCCGCACCCGCACCCGCACCCGCACCCGCACCCGCACCCGCACCCGCACCAAAGCACACCGGCCCGATCCGCCGCGCAGGGGGACAGCTCTACCACCCCCGCGAGTTGGCCGACCTTCCCGACGTCGAGGCGCTGGCGCGTCTGCGCGACGCCGACATACCGGTACTGCTCTACGGGCCTCCGGGCACCGGCAAGACGTCCCTAGTGGAGGCCGCGTTCCCGGACCTGCTCACCGTCGCCGGCGACGGCGACACCACGGTCGGCGACCTGATCGGCGAGTACACCCAGGACGACGACGGGCGGTACGTCTTCCAGTACGGCCCATTGGTCACCGCCATGCAGGAAGGCCGAGCCCTGCTGATCGACGACGCCACCCTGATCTCCCCCAAGGTCCTGGCGTCCTTGTACCCGGCCATGGACGGACGTCGGCAGATCCAGGTCAAGGCGCACAAGGGCGAGACGATCCAGGCCAAGGCCGGCTTCTACGTGGTGGCGGGCCACAATCCGGGCGTGCACGGCGCCGTGCTCACGGAGGCGCTCGCGAGCCGGTTCAGCGTGCAGATCCAGGTCGGCACGGACTACGACCTCGCCCTGGCCCTGCGGATCGACGCCCGGGTGGTCCGGGTTGCCCGAAACCTCGCCAAGCAGGTCGAACTCGGGGAGCTGGGCTGGGCCCCTCAGCTGCGCGAGCTGCTCAGCTACCAGAAGACCGAGGCCGTCCTCGGTACCCGGGCGGCGCTCGCGAACCTGGTCGGAATCGCGCCCATCGAGGACCGCGACGCCGTCGCCGAGGCCGTCAGCAAGGCCGTCGGGGTCAAGCAGCTCGCGCCCCTCACCCTCGGCAAGCAGCTCTCCGCCGCGACCGCGGCGGCTGCACGGCAGACCCCGGTCAGCACCGCCTCCGCGAACCGGGGCCGCCAGCGATGAGCGCTCACCACCACGTCCAGTCCTCCGCCCCCGCGCCCGACGACGCCGCCGATCTCGCGCGCTGGGACGACGACGGTGCTCCGCCCGCCCAGCCGCGTTCCTCCCCGGCCGCGTGGCTGCGCGTGGGAGCCGAGCTCGGCGACCGGCTCGTCGCCCTGTCCGGCCGCCAGGACCTGCTCGTCACCTGCCGCCCCGGCACCCGCAGCGGCGCACCGGCCGCCTACTTCCCCATGCTGGGGGAGGTCGAGTTCGACGCCGAGCTGTTCGCCCCCCTCCAACCCCACGAAGTCCATCCGCGGATCCCGGGCGACGAGGAGAAGTATCCGGCCGCCTGGGGGGTGTTCGTCCACGAGGCCGCCCACGCCGCCCATTCCGTATGGACGGAGCCGACCGGCGCGGACCCCCGGATCGTCGAGGCCGCGCTCCTGCTGGAGGAGAGCCGTGTCGAAGGCGCCCACCTGACCAGGCGTCCGACGGACCGCACGTACCTGCGTACCAGCGCCCGGACCCTGGTCATGCCCGACATCGCCAACCCGAGCTTCCAGGGCATCGAGCACGCCGCCAGCGTGGCGGCCCTGATCCTCGGCCGCCGTGACGTCGGCATCCTGGACCCCGGCGAGACCCGCGCCGTCGCCAACCTTTGCGAACAGGTGCTCGGCGCCGACCTGCTGGCCACCCTCACCGGCATCTGGACCGCGGCCCACCAGTGCGCCGACCACGACGCCACGACCATGCTCGCGCACGCCCAGGACTGGTGCGAGGCTCTGGACGCCGCTGCACCGTCCCTGCCCGCCCCGCCGGAGGACCTCACCGATCTGCTGTCCGGCGCCGTGGTGGTCGTCATGGACAGCATGGCCGCCAACGACGCCGCCGACCTCGCGGCACAGGCCGCCGCGGACAACGCCATGGCCACCCGGTCAAGGGCACAGGCCAACGATCGCGCCCAGCAGGCCAGCCGGCGCCGCCAGGCCGCCGCCACCGCGAGGTCCGTCTTCAACTCCGGCGGCGGCACCGTCAACCCCGACGGCACACCGGCGCCCTACAGCAGCCCTGTCATCGGCAGCCGCCGGCCTACCGCCGCTGAGCAGACCGCAGCGGCGCGCCTGAGCCGCGCGCTCCGGGCCGCTGCCTACCGCGAGCGGACGGAGGAGCAGACCACCAGCCCCACCCCACCCGGCCGGCTCAACATGGGCCGGGCCCTCGCCCGCGACGCCCAGCGCGCGGCCGGCTCGGTGCCCACTGCCGAACCGTTCACCCACACCCGGCGTCGCCACTCTCCCACCCCGCCGTTGCGGGTGGGGATCGCGGTGGACGTCTCCGGCTCCATGCGCGCCGCCTGCGGCCCCGTCGCGTCCGCCGCCTGGATCGTGGCCCGCGCAGCGGCCCTGACCGACCCCGACTCTCGCACCGCCACCATCGCCTACGACACGCATCTGACCGCCCTGACCCGGCCCACCCACCGGGCGCCTGCGCGGGTGACCACGTTCGACGCCCGCGGCGCCAGCCACAACCTCGGCGACGCCCTCGACGCTCTCGACCACGGCCTCGACCTCAGCCGCCCCGGCGCCGGCCGCCTCCTGGTGATCGTCACCGACGCCCAGTACACCCCCAACGAAACCGCCAATGCCGTCACCCGTATCCAGCGCCTCAGCACCGCCGGCTGCGCCGTCCTCCAGATCACCCTCAACAAGGAGTCCCGCCACCTGCCGGGGACCACCCTGCTCCACCTGCCCCGGCCATCCAGCGCTCCCGCTGCCATCGCCAAGGCGGCGACCGACGCCATCCGCAGGACACGCTGAGACGCCGGCCGAGCCAGGGCGTGGCGAAGAACCGCCCCTCGGTCCGGCGCTCAGCGCGGTGGCTTGCGGCCTGCGCCGCCATGACCCAGTCGTCTCTCCGGCTGGGTCTTCGGCATGTTCGCCTGCGGCAGACAGCAACCCCTGGAAAGGACTACGCGAATCGGGGCAGTCCAAGTCAACATGGACGACCTCGTAGCGCCAGCCCGAAGGAGGGCCCCTCTGTCCGTCGTGATCTCCGCCCCCGTTGTCCGCGGTCCCCGTCCCGGCGACGCCATCGCCCACCGCACCTGGCCGCTCGGCGAGGGCAACCCGAACGCCATCGGCACCTTCCTCTACGAGCACGGCTGGTCGTGGGTGATCGACGCCGAGGGCGGCCTGCACGCCGCGTCGCCGTGCACCCAGGTCTACGTCGGCTACCAGCCGGACAACCCGCACGTCGACACCTGGATCATCGCGCTGAGCGGCACCGCCCGGCAGCCCGGCTGGCGCGCCACCTTCAACCGGCACACCCCCGCCGAGCTGGTCATCGACCTCCTCACCTCCATGGTCGCCCGCTCCACCCCCCGCCCGTCCACCACCGCCTCGTCGCCCTCCTGAAAGGACGCGCCATCCCTCGCACTCTCCGCCTGCCTGCCCGTCGCCGCCTCGCCGTCGCCGAGTACCTGATCAGCGCCGCCGCCGTGGGCCTGGCCCTCCACGCTCTGCTGCTCAGCGAGCACGCCGCCGTCCGCGTCGGGCTGCTCCTGATGACCCTGCAGCTGGCCGTCGCGCGGGTCCTGCTCGTCCGTGTCCCGGCCGTCGTCGAGCCCTCCGGCCACCGGATTCCCCGCCAGCGCTGCCCGCACTGCTGACCACTGCCTCCTCGCACGCCGCCGCGCCCCGGCCCGGCGGCCAGTCATCGACGCACACCCGCGTCGAGCACCGCGACCACGGAGGCCCGTTGGAACCCGAAACCCTCAACCCGCTCGGCGACCGCGTCGGCAACATCGCCCGCGCGTTCGGCACCGCCTACGGTCCCGCGAACAGTGCGGGTGAGCGGACCCGGTACCACGTGCTGGCCTACCTCGCCCCGTCCGACCGCTACCTTCTGGCCGTCGGCGGAATCGACGGCGGAAGCGGTCGGCCCCATCCCCGCGAGGGCCACTGCGGGTGGAGCGATGCCGAGCAGCTCGCCGAACTCGTCGTCGCCCACCCGGTCCGAGCCGACGATGGTGGTCGGACCTTCTGCCACCACCACATCGTCCCCGGCACACCCGAACGCCCCTGCCGGGTCTGCCGGATCCGCCCTCCCCGCACCGACTGCGCCTTCTTCTCCCAGTCCCGCTACGCTCCACTGCCCCAGGAGGCTCTGTGACCACCAACCCGAACATCTCCCGCCGCGGCCTGCGCCGCGCCGCGGTCATGCTGATCGTGCTCACCACCGCTTCGGGTGCCATCGCCGTCGCGGCGGGTCTGCTGCACCACAGCGTGTCGGCGGCCGTCGGACTGACCGCGTGCGGGGTGTCCGCCCTCGGGCTTCACCGCGTGAGCAGATGGCTCGACGCCGACGCCGACCGTGCGGTGCTCGCCGGCCTGGCCTCCGGTGCGGCCACTCCCGACGAGCTTGCCGCCGACCTGGGCCTGCGGGTCGCGGTCGTACGGCTCAGCCTCGCTCGGCTGCGGAACTCCGGCCAGGTCGAGAAGGACGGGCGCGGCTTCGTCCGCCGCCACGACCGGTAGGTACGCCCGCCGGGGCAACGGTGAAGGGGCGGCACCGCGAGAAATCGCGGTGCCGCCCCTTCGTGTCGTTTCGCGGAGTCCACCAGAGCCCGGCCCAAGGACCGTCCGAGCGCCGGCCGCGGCTACGGCCGCCGGCTCAGTTGAGGTACATCCCCGCCCAGGAACCGTCGTAGCCGGTCGAGGCCATGGCCGTCTCGAAGTCATCCCAGGCCGCGGTCGGCGTCGAGTAGTGCTGCTCGAAGTACTCGACCGTCAGGTCCTCCTCGAGCCACTCGTGGCCGCAGCGGCAGCGAACGAAGACGTGCCGACGGGTGTTGAGCAGCAGCCAGTCGCGGCCGGCCTTGCACTCACCGCAGAGGATCACGGTGCCGCGGGGGTTCAGCTCGTCGTGGTGCGGGACCGCCCGGATCACGGGCTTGTCCTGGGAGAGGGTGGGGAAGTCGGGGATCGAGAACTCGTGGTCGAGCGGCGGGAGATCAGCCGACTCGGTAGGGTCGTTGGGCCCGTGGTCGTAGTGAGGTCTCGGCGAATCCGACAAGTGCAGCCCTTTCGTAGAGGTGCCGGGTGTAACCGGGCCAAGGTCGGATTTATTCCCGATACGACCGTTTGTTATCAATGCGTGATGCGACTCGGAGGCGATTCGTCGCCGACGTGACCCCCACTTGTTGTGATGGGCATCACTGCTAAGAGATGGCAGCATCGGCGGCATGTCTGAGCGACACGAGAGATCAGCCGAGGCTCCGGACTGCGGGCCTGCGACGGACTGGTACGGCGGAAGCTGGAAGTGGCAGTCACCACAGATCGGGCTCCGCGCGGCTACACCTCTGCTAGCCGAGCTCGCAGGCGCAGGGGTGGTGGGCGCTGATGCGGACGACGCATATTGGCGTGGGTATTCCAGCGAGAAGGACTGGGATGCCTCCGGCAACGGGCGCCGCGTGGACGTGAAGCGGGCCTGGCTCCACCGCGAGGGAACGCTCGGGTTCGGCGGTCCAAAACGAGGCAGCTACGACGAGGCCCTCGTCGACGACATCCTCCTTGTGCATCTGGAGGACGTGGATGTCGAGACTGATCACGCCTACGAGCCCGGCGGGATGGTCCGTTTCGAGATGAGGGGCCGACCGACCGCCGCGTACCGGGTTCCGGTTGCCGAGCTGAATACGCTCATGCGGCGAGACGGCGCGTCACAGGTCCGCTGGTTGGTGAGCGTGGAGGCTCTAGCGCCATTCCAAGTTCGGTGACCGCCAGACCTAAGCGCAGCCGGCCGTGGCCGGTGCTTGCAGTATCCGATGCCCTGCCCGCAGAACTCGCCACCGCGCGCCGGAACCCGCGAGGATGGGGTCGACCGCGTCAGAGTACGGGCCTTCACCTGCGGGGTGCTCGGTTCCGGTCGGCCTGTTCAGCGCGCAGAACCTGGACGACGAGGGAGGAAGCCGCTGCGGGGAGCCGGGGCGAGCGTGCCTCGGCAGCGGCGGTGCGACCGGCCGGCTCGGTGGAGACGGCAGCACCGCGCAGGAGGGCGGCGAGGGCAGGCCCCGTGGTGATCCAGGTGTCGATGTCCGACCAGATCTCCGCGTTGCGTTCCTCGACTGCGGCGGTGTGGCCGGGCTCGATCGGTGTCCCGTCCGGTCGGCTGTGGCACTGCAGGGCGGGCTTCCATTCGTCGAGGATCCGGTTGACGCGCTCGAAGGTGCTGGCCAGCGTGCGCAAGTAGTAGCCGGTCCGGTCGGCTTCCTGCCCGGGCGGCAGGAGCCGGTGGGCGGCGCGGCCGTCTTGCAGGAGAGCATCGGCGTGGGGCAGGACTCGCTGGAGGTGAGCGAGCGCGGTGGCGTCGCGGCGGACCTTGCCGTCGCCGTAGAGCTGCTCGTCGAGGGGCCAGCCGTCGTCGTCGCAGAGGCCGTCGGAGATCGAGTCCCAGTGGTCGAGTGCCCGTTGGGCGCCCTGGAGGGCTTCTTCGAGGATGGCCAGCCGGTGCCGAGCCTGGAGCTGTTCGTGGCACGGCAGCAGGGTGCGCTCGATGTGGGCTGCTGCGGTCTCCGGGTCTGCGGGGAGGGCGAGTTCGAGCTGTTCGCCGGCGACCGCCTGTTGAGTGTAGGCGTGTCCGTCGGTCAGGGCGATCGAGCGGATCGCGTAGCCGTGCCCGGTGGCGGGCTGCTCCTCGGTGACGAGGAGGCCGATCGGCCGGGCTGGGTTGGTGAGGATGGAGGCGTTGCGGAAGTCGCCCGGCCGGATGGGGCCGAGGGTGAGCATCGAGATGATGTCGGCCATGTCCGCGTCGAGGTGCTGGTGGTGTTCGGCCGTCCAGGTGCCGGGCAGGCGGGCGGCGAGGGCGGTGGCGTAGGTGGGGAGGTCCACGGTCCTGTTCTCGGTTGTCGGCTCGGGCCTGGGGCTGTCGTCGGTGTGATCGAGCGGATACGGTCACGGGCGGGCCCGGCGCGAGCAGTGCGCCGGGCCCGCCGTCGGTTCGGTGGGTCAGCTGTCGGCCGGGGCGGGGTCGACCGCGGTGTCGAGGAGGCCCTCGGCGTGGGCGAGGTGCTCGTGGACCTGGGCGGCGTCGGTGCCGGTGACCACCAGGTGCCCCAGGCGTGCGGTGCCGAGGTCGCCGGCCGGGGGCAGGAGGACCTGCTCGCCAGGTCCGCGTTCCCACACCAGGCGTTCCAGCCAGGCGGGGTTGCCCAGTTCGGGGCGGGGGCGGGCGGTGCGGACGATTCCGGAGGTGTCCGGGTAGAGGAAGCGGACGCCGGCGGCACCGGAACGGGTGGGGGTCAGGTCGGGTTCGCGGCCGAGGGCGATGTCGGCCGCCGCCGCGGCGAGGTCGACGCCGGTGGCGAGCCGGACCAGGTGGCCGATCAGGTCGCCGCCGATGCGCCCGTTGACCTCGATCAGCCGGGGGCCGGCGGCGGTCAGGCGCATCTCGACGTGGGAGACGCCGGAGTTCATGCCGAGGGCGTCCAGGGCCGCTTCGGCCACCGGCCCGGCCTCGGCGAGCAGCGGGTCGCCAGCGGCTACGACGTGGCCGACCTCCTCGAAGTGCGGTTCGGCTCCGAGTTCCTTGCGGGTGACGGCGACGGCGGTGGTGATGCCCTGCACGGTGACGCACTCCACCGAGATCTCGGGGCCGTCCAGGTACTCCTCGACGAGGATGCCGCTGCCCTCCTCGCCCTGGTCCTCGGCTCGGCCACTGGCGTAGGCGAACGCGCCCGGCAGGCCGTCGGGGGTCTCCACCTTGATCACGCCGATGCTGCCCGCGTGGGCGGCCGGCTTGAGGACGACGGGGTAGCCGATGCGCCGGGCCGCGCGGGCGGCGGTCAGCAGGGAGGTCACCCGGATCGACTGGGCGGACGGCACGCCCTCCGACGCCCACACCGCCCGCGAGGCGGACTTGTTGCGGCAGGCCGCGGCGGTGGCCGAGGACTGGCCGGGCACGCCGAGGTCGGCGGCGACGTGCGCGGCCGGCACCAGCGCGTACTCGTCCCAGGTCACCACGCCCTTGATGTCGTGCCGCTCGGCGAGGCGGGCGACCGCCCAGCGCACCTCCTCCATGTCGGTGAGGTAGGCCACCTCGTGGTCGCGGACGTGATCCAGCTGCCAGGTCGGCTCGGTGGCATTCACCAGGACCAGGGGGCTGCGGGCGGCGGCGGAGGCGAGACAGTACGACCGGTAGGCCCTGTCCCCGGAGCCCAGGACCAGGAGCACCCCCTCGTCGCGAGTGTCGTTCGTCGGGGCGTTGGCGGTGGTCATGCTGGTCCTTCCGGTACGGGTCGGTGCGGCGGGCACGGTGGGGTTCACCAGCGGGCCCCCGTCGGCAGGTGCGGGGCGGCCTGGTCGCCGAGACGCTGGGAGAGCCGAAGCAGCGCGTGTTCGGTGGCGGGCTGGTGGCCCATCAGGTGGACGACGGTGCGCAGAACGCGCGGCCGGTAGCCCAGGCGGCTCTTGGCCAAGTGGTTGGCGCGGCCGGCGTCGATGAGGATCGCGCCCTGGTCGATCGCCCAGCGGGCGGACTCGCACATCAGCCAGGTGTAGACGAGCGGGGCGCGGGGGTGGTCGTAGTCGAGGCCGGAGGCCCAGAGGTAGAGGCAGCCGTCGTACAGCCAGCCGTATATCCCGCCGACGAGGTGGCCGTCATGGCGGGCGGCGAGCAGGACGGTGCCGGGGACAGTGACCAGCTGCTCGAACATATCGGCCCCGTACAGCCGGGTCCCGTGACGGTCGGCAGTGCCGGCTGCCAGCGGGGCGAAGGCGGGGACGGCGTCCAGGATGTCGCGGGCGGGGGTGAGCGGGTCGAGGACGAGGCCGGCTTCGGTGCCGCGGCGCCAGCGGCGGCGGATGTCCCGGCGCTGGCGGGAGGGCATGCCCTGCCACCACTGCTCCAGGGTCGGTCCGAGGGTGCGGGTCCAGGCCACATCGGTGGCCAGGTCCAGGACCGTGCCCGCCCCGACGGCGCGGGCGGCACCGGTCAGCCGCTCGGCCTGGTCCTGGTCGAGGCCGGGGTGGACGAGGGCGCTCGCGCCGAGCCGGGCGGCGAGGTCGCGGCCGGCCCGTACGGTGGCGGTGGCCATCGCGGCGGTCGCGGTGCCGGCTCCGCCGTACTCGGCGTGCGGGCTCCCGGCGTACAGAACTCGGCCGGGCCACAGCGGGGGGATGTCGGCGTCGGTCTCCTGGCTCGTCCAGTACGGGGAGCCGTCCGCGTCGGTGAGAAAGAAGGAGACGGTCTCGGCCTCGCCGGTGGCGGGGTCGGTCAGGTGGAGGTGGTGGTGATCCAGGATCCGCTCGCTGGTCTGCGCTGACCAGGCGCTCGCCCAGGCCCGGGTGCGGGAGGGGTGCGGTGCCCGCCGGGTGTCGGCCGGGGCGTAGTCGGGGTGCTCGTACCAGCGGGTGGTGACCTGGGGTACGTCGGTGCGGGGCAGGGTCATGCGGTGGCGGTCTCCGAGGGGTTGGAGGCAGGGGGCGGATCAGGCGGCTTCTGCCTGGGCGGCCTCGTCCTGGGTGGCGGGCGCGGCGGCCGGGTGTTCGTAGGTGTGGCGGTGCCGGTGGAGGCCGGTCAGGCAGAAGGCGGTGGCGATGGTGGCGGCGAGCGCGCCGGCGAACAGCAGGGCGCGCACCCCGCTGGCGGGGATGACGGCGACCAGCAGGCCGGCCATCGGGAGCGGGGCCAGGACGAGCAGGACGCAGACCGACAGCGTCGCGCCGAAGCGCCGGGCCGGAATCAGGCGGGCGCGGGCGGTGCGCAGGGCGACCGTCGCGGCGCCCTCGGCGGCCATCAGGGTGGCCACCGCCGCGGTGTAGGTGACCAGGGTCGGGGCGATGGCGGCAGCGGCGGCGGCCGTGCAGGTGACGAGGGAGGAGGTGAGGATCACCGGGAACAGGCCGAACCTGTCGATGGCCGGCCTCGCGGCGAGGACGGCCAGCAAGGAGGTGCCCGCCGCGACGCTCCACACCAGGCCGGTGGCGGCGGTGCTGTGGTGCAGGTCCCGGGTCACGGTGATCGGGGTGGACACCTGCAGGAGGCCGGACAGCAGGTTCGCGGCGGCGAGCGTGGCGACCAGCCAGGCGAGGGCCGGGGTGCGGAGCACGCCGTTCAGGCCGCCGGCCAGGGCGTCGCGGGCCCGCTCACGGTGCTGCTCGGCGACCAGCCGCAGGCGCACGCGCGGGGTGCGCATCACCAGCGCCATGGTGATGGTGACGGCGGACAGGACCGTCACGGTGGCCAACAGGAGCGCCGGCCCGGCGAGCAGCAGGGCGCCGCCGATCAGCGGACCCAGCAGGGCGGCGCTCTGGTCGATGGCGGTGAATCGCGACTGCACCCGGTGCGCCTGGGCCCCGGCTCGCCGGCTCGCCTCCGATCCGAGCGACTCAACGGCCAGGAAGCTGCCTTCGGCGAGCATCCCAGCCACCACGCCGAAGCCGAGCACGATCGGCACGCCGAGCCCCAGGCTCATCCCCACCAGGGTGAGCAGGGCGGCCCCGCCGCGCGCCAGACTGGTCGCCAGGACCGCGGTCTGCGGGCTGTGACGGTCCACCAGCGGGCCGCCGAGCACGATCGCGGCCAGCCTGGGCAGCCACTCCAGCAGGAACGCCGCTCCCGTCCACATCACCGAGTGGGTGAGCGTGAGGACCAGCAGCGGCACGGCGTAGGTGATCACCGAACCCGCGAGGGCGTCGGTGCCGCGCAGCACGTAGCAGCGCAGCAGCCAGTCCCGGTCGCCCTGCGGCGCGCGGCGCTGGGCACGCTCGGCGCGGTCGCCGGACTCCGTGAACGGGAAGACGGACATGCTGCTCCTGCTGGCGTCGACGGGCCGGTGGTACGCCCGCCGACGAAGCGTCTGGGCATCCGTCGGCGGGCGGACCCCAAGACTCCGCGCCGCGCGGCCCGACGCATCGCGCCGATCATGTGGTAATGAGCCCGGCCAGGCGATCGACACGGTTCGGTGAAACGCCGCCGACGCCTCAGCGATCACTCGATACGGTGCCCGGCGGAGGCCGTCGGCCTGGCTCAGCAGGTACCCTGCTGGCTGTGACCAGCGACGACCGGGCGCCCGCCAAGGCCGAGAAAGCCGCTGCGGCGGCCGAGGCCGGCAGTAGCCTGCCCCTGCGGCCGACGCCCGTGCGGATTCGCCGCCCGGACGATCCGATCACCGCCGAACAGACCGAGCTGCGCGAGCGGCTGATCGCCCAGCGCCTCGCCATGGATGCTGAGCAGGTGCTCTCGTGATCCCGGGGCCGCACCGCACGAAGGGCGGTGCCCCTCAACTCGGAGCCGAGGAGGCCGGGCTGCCCGGCCCGTTCGGCACCTGGACCGCCCAGGACGACCCGGAAGCGGAGCCCGAGGACGACTCCGATCTCTGCTGCTGAACCGGCGATCGGCCGGGTCACCGCGACAAGATCGGCTTCAGCGTGAACCGCTGTACCCCAATAGCCCCGGCGCCGTCGGAAGTCGGCGTAGTCGTAGGCCGGGGGCTGGCTTCAGCAGGCGGCCACCGTCTCCAGGCCCGCCACCTCGTTGTATGCGGCGACGTCGCGGACCGGGATGGGGATTCCGGCGGTGAGGGCGGGGGCGACCTCCGCCAGTGTCACCTCGATCACCCCGGTGGCGGCCAGCCGGTAGTCCGCCATGGCGCCGTAGGACCGAACGTACGGCCGTGCCGCCGAGAAGGCGGACAGTTCCTTGAGCACGGTGGTCACCGCGCGAAGTACCCGTTGGCCTCGCTCCGGGTTCATGGCGGTCAGGCAGTCCGCGAGCGCCTCCCATCGGTCGATGTAGGGGCCAGTGGGAGCGGGCCAGCCAGTCTCCCCGGGTGCGGGGAAGTCGCGGCCGATCTTGGCCCAGATCAGCAGCTCGTCGGCCAGCAGGTCAGTGGGGATGTCGCCGATCGGACGGCTCCGCATCTGTAGACGGAGCGCTTCGGCTACCCCTGCCTCGACCAGTGCCCAGTCGTCCTCGTCCAGGACGACCTCTGCCCGGCTGGTCTGGGCAGGCCGCTGCGGGCTGCGGTACCAGCCCACGATGGCCACCGCCCAGGGCCAGGCGTCCGTGTACGGGTGCCTGCCGTCGTGGTTGACGGCGTACTGTTCCGCGGCGTCTTGCAGTTCAGCATCGGGATCCCACACTGCAGCAGCCTCCCCGGCTCGATGACGAAGCGTCGGCAGCAGGCTACTGGCCGGATGGCACCACCGGCTGCCCCACGTGGCAGACCAGCGCGGTGCGGCAATGGCTGGAGCTGTCCGGGCCCCTCGCGCGGCAGCTGAGCGAGCGGCTGCGGCTCGGCCGCTGCGGCCCCGGCAGATCTCCGCCAGGGCCGCCCCGGGCCGTCCCTCGCGCGGGTCTGCGGGAGGGGCGGCCCGGTGGGGTCAGCGCCGGCTGTTGCGGGCCTGACGCCCGGGTGCCGGTGCCGGAGCCGCCGGTCCTTCGCTCCTGGTTCGGACGCCGGCCTCGGGCTGGGCCGAGGGTGCGGCCGACAGCTTCGCGATCCGTCGGACCCGCCAGACCATGACGGCGGTGACGGAATCCGCGGTGTCCAGCTCACGGCGGTTCCGGGCCTTCTCCAGAAGCGCGGCCGGATCGTGGCCGGCCGCCTCTGCCTCGGCCAGGGTGGCGGCGAGCGCGTCCCAGTCGCTCCCGCCGTGCTCGCCGGTGCCCACGTCGGGCAGTTTCGCCCGGATCACCGCGTCCTGGCGTTCGCGAACCGACGAAGGCAGGGAGCGTCCCCTAGCGGCCATGGCAGCCATCGGGCGGGCGGCCACCGTGGCGTACGCCGCTCGCAGTTGCTCGGCGGCGGCGCTGGCGGCGGCAGCCTGCTGGGCGTGCGAGCGGGCGGAGTGCCACCGGGCGGAGGCGATGGCCAGCAGGATCAGTGCGGAAAGCAGCATGGCGGTCACGCCGCCGTCCTCCCCCCGGTTCCCGGCGTAGCCGCTGCTGAGCATCTCGCGGGCAGCTGCTCGCACCGCCCGGTTGTCGGCCCGCTCGGCGCGCACGTGGGAGCGTGACGCTCGCTCGAATGCCCTTGCTGCAGCGAGGAGTTGGGCCCTGGTGTCGGCCGGGGCGCGGACGGCCAAGACGTCGATGATCTCGATCGCGCCGACCAGCTGCGCTGCCGCGTCCTCTTCGTTCCCTTCTTCGATGGTCTGGGTGGCGTCGTCGACCGCGGCTGCGGCGGCTCGGCGGGCGCGGGCGGCCTTGGAGCCGGGCACACGGGCCTTGCCGGTGGCCGGGTCTCCCTGCTCGGCGGTGCTCGCCCCGGCGGCCCGGACGCCGCCGCTCAGCCGCTTGCGGATGCGCGGGAGGGAGAGGTCGGGGGCCAGTTTGGAACCGGGGAAGTAGACCGGGTCGCCCTTCCCGTTGCGGTCGTCAGGGTCCGCGACCGAGTACCCCAGGGTGTCTCCGGAGGGTCCGATGCGCCGTTGCACCAGCAGGCCGGCGGCGGCGAGGCGGTCGAAGAACTCGGCTTCGGTCTGGCAGCCCGCGACGGCGCGGCGCACCTGGTCCCGGAGCTGGAGGCGCACGGGTTCCGGTCGTCCGAGCCGCTCGGCTTTGTGGGTTTCCGCGCTGGTCGGGCGCTTGGCGGCGGTCTTGTCGCCTGGGTTGAGCTGCTTGAGGCCGAAGTCCTTCTCGATCTGCCGGCACTCGTCCTGGGCGCGCTGGGCGTCGCCGTGGAGGCGGGCCTGGCGCCCGTCGCCGCGTACGACGGTGGCCATGATGTGGATGTGGCGCGGGTCGTGGCGGACCGCGATCCAGCGGCATCCGTCCGGGTCGCCAGGGTCGGCGATGCCGGCGGCGGCGACGACCCGGCGGGCGACCTCGGCCCACTCCTCGTCGGAGAGCAGCCGGTCCTCGGGGTCGGCGCTGACGGGGCAGTGCCAGACGTGCTTCTTCGGCCGCCGCGGTCCGAGCTGGTTGACCCGCAGGTCCAGGACCTGCTCCAACTGCTTCAGGCTGGCAGCGGGGTCGCGGCCCGGGTCGGGCGCGAACCCGTCGAAGGAGGCCACCAGGTGCGGGTCGAAGTGTTCGTCGTGCTTGCCGGGGCCGTACAGGTAGGCCAACAGGCCGTAGGTCTTGCTGCCGCGGCTGATGTCAGGGACCAACCGGACCACCGGCGACCAACTGTGCGGCAGCAGCGTCGACCGCAGCGACCGCGGTACGGACGGCTCCGAGCGTCGGGGCCAGCGCCGCCGGCTCGACGTAGCCGGCGGCATTGAGGCCGAAGACCAGCTGGTTCAGGTTGTTGCCGACGCGGGCGAGCTGCGCGCGGGAGGCTGCGAGTTCGTCGACGGCGTGGTCGAGGCGGTCTTGGGGGTCGCGGTCAGCGGGTGTTCCGCGGGCGGCGCTGATGGCGCTGGTCGCGACGAAGCGGCCGACGGTGACGGCGCGGGCAGCGGCGGCGGTGTCGATCTCGGCTTTCTCTTCAGTGTTCAGACGCACGGTCAGCTTGCACGTGCGGCTCTGGGGGTCGCGATGGCGGCGGCGCGGGCGGCGCGCGGGCAGCGCGTCGGCGGTCGGTTCGGCGGTCGGTTCGGCGGTGGGCGGTTCGACGGCGTCGGTCAGCGGCTCGATCTTCTCCTCCTCCTTCTTCCTCCCGGCACCCCCTGGTGCCGGGAGACCGAGGACGAGTCGAGCGCCCCCGCTCGACTCGTCCTCGGTCTCCCTCGCCCCCTGGGGGCGAGGGCAAGTGCGAAAAACGGGCGTATGCCCGGCTTTCGCGATAGCTTGCTGCGCCGTAGGGGCCAAGCGGTCAGGCACCGAACTGCGGTACGCGGCAAGCACTTTGGCCAGATCAGGCGGCGGCATCCTCCAGTTCGAGCTTGGCGTCGAGGAGCACGCCGAGCCCGTAGTCCATGACCTCGATCGGGCCTTCGAGGACGACCTTGGGTCCGTGTGCGGTGCGGCGGACGAGCCAGCTTCCGTCGTTGGCGGCGGTGGCGGTGCGGACGAGGCGCTGCTCCAGGAGGAGGCGCATCAGAGCATCGGGGGTGGTCTTCGGCATGGTGGTGCGGGTCATGGACGTTTCCTCGGGAGGGAGTTGGGCGTGGGGCGGGAGTGCGGTGCGACGGATTGCGGCGGGCGCGCGGAGCCGGGCGAGGTCGGCGGAGGTTTGGTGTCCTCGATCATCCGGAGCAGCTTTCCCATGCGCTCGTTGCTGATGGAGTAGCCCTCCTCGCGGAGGCCGGCGGCCACGACCTCTCGGTTGGTCCGGCCGGCCCGAGCGGCGGCCTTTCGGGCGACAGGCACCAGCTCCTCCAGCCTCACCCGCGCCCGTCCGGTCGTCGGAGCCGGACCGGACGGACCCGACGCGGGGACCGGACCGGACGAGCCCGACGCGGGAGCCGGACCGGACGGACCCGACGCGGGAGCCGGACCGGACGGACCCGACGCGGGAGCGGACCGGACGAGCCCGACGCGGGGACCGGACCGGACGGACTGCTGATCAGGCGAAGGTGCGGTTGTTCGGTGAGGGCCGGAGCGTGATCGAGTTCCTCAGCTTCAGGGCGGGTGCGGCGGAGACGGCTTCGCCACCAGGACCGGGCCGTGGTCGGCTCGTCGCGGTCGCTCTGGCCGGTTGCTGCTGCCCCCCTTCCCTCGGTCTCCGCGCCGGCCGGCTCGCTGGCGTGCGCGGCGGAAGAGGTGTGTCGCGACATGACGATGTACAGGTGGGTGGCGCCGCCGAGGACCAGCGGGGCGATGGTGCTAAGCGCGCCGACCGCGGTGTTGGTCAGGTGGAATCCCTGGCCGGTCGTCGTCTCGTTCAGGCGGACGGCGTGGGTCCAGTTGGCCCAGACGCTGGTGGCCGTGGAAGCGCCGAACAGGGTCCAGGTGTAAGCACGGGCGCGAAGCGGGGCCTCCTTCAGCACGACCAGCGCCCTGACGCCGTATGCGATGAACCCGTCGATGGCGACTGGGAAGAGGTAGCTCAGTTCGGGGCGGACGTGCATGGCGACGGCCATCTGCTGCAGTGCGTCATAGCTCAGGGTTCCGCCGACCGCGCCCATGACGCCGATCGCGGTCTTGTCCCATGGGGACATGCTGTTCGGCATGTTGCCGCTCTTGCTCACGCCGCCACCGCCGCGGCCTCTGGGCTGAACGCGGCGGCGATGCGCTGCTCGCGCCGAAGGAGGAAGGGCTGCTTCTCGAGCTGGGCGCGGGCTTCGCGCAGTCGAGTGAGCGCCCGCTTGCGGCCGATGCCGAGCACCGGTGCCCAGATCCGCGGGTCGAGGTCGAGGATGGCGGCGACAACCGAGACGCTGTGCTTCTCTTGCGGGGAGAGGCTGACCGGGCGGCCGTTGAGCGCGGCGACGACTCGTTCCTCTTCCCAGCGCACCTTGCCGAGACGGTGCAGCACGATCCGCTCGCTCTCGACGAGTCCGCCACGGATCCCGTAGCGGTCGTTGGTCTCCAGCGCTTCGGTGAGGCACTCCTCGCTGACCGGGCAGCCGGCGCACAGGGCCTTGGCGGCCTCGGTCTCCTCGGCCTGGTCGGGCAGGGGGTAAAAGCAGTCCGGGGCGGCGGTGCCTGCGCAGGCGGCGCGCTGAACCCAGGTGTTGTCGCGGCGGCGGGTGGCGATCGAGGTAATGGTGGACACGGGGTTGGGTCTCCGGGTGGGTCCGCAGGCAGGGTGCGGAGGTTCGAGGGGCTGGTCGGCGCGACTGGGGGTGGTCGCGCCGACCAGCCGGTGGCTAGCGCGGGCGAGGGCCGGAGAGACGGGGCGCCGTCTCCGGACCTCTGGCCAGCGATCTGATCCGCCGGTCGACCGCCGGGGTCGTCCTGGAGTCCGCAGGTGCGCTGGGGCGGCTGGCCTGCAGCTGGGCCAGGGCCCGCAGGTAGCCGGGCGAGGCGTCCTCCCGGGTCTTGATCTTGGCTTCCGGCGCGGGGGCGTCGTTGCGGGTGGCCGGTCGCGCTTCCGTTGCGGCGGGGGCTCGGTGGCTGCCCAGGACTCGGATGCTGCGCAGGATCGTTTCTCCGTTGGCCTGGTTGAGTGTTGCGACGAGGGCCGGGGCGAGGGTGCGGACGTGCGTCGCGTAGGCCGGGGAGTCGGCGCGGACGTCGAGTCGGCCCGTCTGGTGGTCGAAGGTCACCGCGGTGACGTGGTTGGCGAGGTCGCCGACGGCGGCCGGCCACAGGTCGAGCACTCCGCCGCCGGCCAGTGGCTCCTGCCAGGCGTGCTGGACCATCAGGTCGGACAGGGCCGCGCCGAGGCCCACCGGATCGGCCCGGCCTCGCCTGGGCGCGGTCGGTCCCCCGGCGGCCTTGGCCTTCACCACGCTGCTGGAGCGCTTGGCGGCGTCGGCGCGGGCGCGGCGCAGGGCGAGGCGGGCGAGGTCGATCCCGGTGGCGGGCTGGTTGTCGCTCATCGTGCTGTTCCCGTTCGGAGGTGGCTGGTGGTGGAGCGGAGGCGCAGGACGCGCTCGACGAGGTCGCGGCCGTAGATCTGCTCGGCCTGCTCGCGGCCGGCGATGGCCAGGGCGGAGGTGACCAGGGAGGGTCTGCCGCTGAGGTATTGGCGCCACGCCGTGGTGCGGGCTTCGCGGTGTTCCTCGTTGGTGGGCTGGTCGTCGAGGACGGCCAGCGGCTGGCGGAAGGTCTCCCGTGCTCTCGCCCAGGCGCCCTGGACGAGGGTGCGGACCGCGGTGCTGCGCGGCGCCTGCCAGGTGCCGGCCCACTCGGTGTGGCGGTCCCGGGTGGCCTGCGGGGAGTCGCGCCACCAGGCGACGATCGCCTCGCGCTTGGCCTCGGTGTCGTACAGCAGCTCGGCTCCGGCCAGGCGGGCGGTGAGGAAGCCGACCGGGCGGTGGATCCGGGTGGCCGGGGTCCGCTGGGCGAGTACGGCGATGACCTGGTGGGCGGTCCACCCGGCGTCCGCGAGGTGGCGCACGGCCCAGGCGACCCGCGGGACGGGGCTGCCGCTGAGCCAGGTGACCTGGCGGACGAGTTCGAGGCCGAGCTGGTGGCGGCGACCGACCCGGTTCAGCTGCCGACGGCGCTTTCGTTCTCCCTGGTGCTGCTGGTCGTTCCCGTTTCCGAAGTCGTTCTCAGAGGGATTGTTGGTAGGTGCTGCAGGAGAAGACGTGACAGCACCGACCCCCATTGGGGTGCAACGGGGGGAGGTCGAGGAGGAAGGGGTACTGGCCTTCCTGGTGGTGCGCCGCTTGGTCCGTCGGACTGTTCGGGTGGCCTTCTTGCCCAGCTGGGCGAGGGCGCGGCGGCCCTCGTCGGTGCCGACACCGACAACCTTGCGGATGAAGGACTCGGACTCGGTGGTCCGCAGGCCGATCGCCTCGTCGAACTTCGCGGGGATGGTGCGGACGAACTCGCTTGCCCTGCCGCCCACCTGGCGCACACGGCTGCCCTTGGCGGTGTAGCTGAGCAGGCCGGACTCGCGGAGGATGGACAGGTGGTACTGCACGGTGCGCTCGCTCAACTTGAGCATCCGTACGAGGTACCCGATGCCGGGTCTGCATGGGGTGAGCTGGGCGAGCAGCTGGGCGATGCGGATCGTAGTGCGGCCGAATCTCGGGCCGTGGGAGCGGGCCGGGGCGTGGGCCTGGGTGTCGGAGACCCAGTGGACGGCCTGCATCCACGTGTAGGTGTCCGGCGCGATCCGGCCGGTGGTGGTGGATATCCACTGGGCGGGGTCGGGGACATGCAGGCCGGGGCCGCCTGTCGTCGTCCCCGGGGGCTGCGCTTCGGGGGCGCAGGCGGGCAGGGGGGCACTGGGCACGGGAGTCCTGGTTTCGCTGGGCACGGCGGCCGGCACCCTGGGCGGTCGGGGTGCGGCGGCGGGTGCGGTGAACTCGGTGCGCGGCGGAAGAGGCTTCGACGGCGCGTCACCGGTCGGAAGGGGACGCCGCGCTCGGGCGCGGCAGCAGGGCCTCGCCCCGTGGAGCGGGGCAGGGCTGGTCACCCGACGTCGGGGAGGTGGTGCCTCGTGGTCGCGGCGGTCGGGCCTTCGGGGTGGTGCGGGGTCAGGCCGCCATCGGGGTGGCGTCGGCGGCCACAGCGGTCAGGCGCCCGGTGGCGAGGTCCAGCTCGTGGACATTGCGGGGGTCGAGGCCGGGGAAGCACTGGACGATCCAGCGGGCTGCGGCCTGACGGTAGGCGAGCGGCTGGGGCACGGCCCGGCCCTGGGCGTCGAATACGCCGGCGGTGCGGGGGTAGCCGGCCGATCCGGTGTCCAGGCGCACGACGGCGGCGTCGGGGTCGAGGAGGCTGGCGAGGATCTCGACGAAGGAGGCCGGGGCGGTGGCGATCTCGGTGATGTCCGGTCGCGAGGGCGACCCGACTGTACCCGTGTAGGTGGGCATGGGAGACTCCTGGGCAGGTGGAGCAGATCGGCCGCGTGGTGGAAACAGGCTGGCCGGCTGCTTCGGACGTGTTCCGCGGCCTCGGCGGGTGGCATCAGGGAGCTGGAATCTCCCGGAGGCCCGCCGAGGACGGCCCGTGGACGCGGGCCCGCGCAGCGATCTGCCGCTCGTTCCCCCCTCGCCGATCACTGCGCCACAGGGCCAAACACACCCCCTGACCAGGCAATCGACAGTTAACTGTCCGTCGGGTGCGATCAACGTACACCAAAAAGTCGGCCATGGGGATAGTTAACTGTCGATCGAGATGTGCATCCGGGCACCATCGGGCACTAAAGTGTCTGCGTGGGACGATCTGACACGGAGGAGCACCGATGACCGAGGCCGCGAGAGAGGGCGTGGCGCGGATCGCCGCGACCTTCAACTACCTGCTGGAGCACCGCCACCCCGAGGGGCGGGGGCCCTACTCGATCCCCGAGATCTCCGCGGGCACGGGCATCAGCGAGAGCACGCTCAAGGGCATGAAGGGGGGCGGGAACGACAACCCCAAGATCAACACCCTGGTCGCGGTCGCGAAGTTCTTCGACGTGCCGCCCGACATCTGGGTGACCGACAAGCCGCTGGCCGAGGTCCTGATCGACCGCGACCTCCACAACGCCATGCGAGACGCCGGCATCGAGTCGATCGCCCTGCGCAGCAGGGACCTGACCCCGGAGAACCGCAAGCTGGTCGCGGACATGATCACCGTCGCGCGCAAGTCCCAGGGCCTCCCCGAGGCGCCGAGCGCCTCCTGAAACCCACGCGCCCTCCGGGCGCTTCACTTTTCAACGGAATCTATGCGCATAGACTCGACCGCCGAGTCCGTGCGCATTTCCATATCTCCGCCACGGCACCCACGAAATGCGGGCCGACCAGTGTCACGCGGGAGAATTGAGACACAGATCACGGGGCCATTTGACGTGGGCACGCGGACTCACTTTCGGTAATGAACTAACGCGCCGTCACCTATGCCAGCCCCGAGAACTCGCGCATGCCAACAGGTTGCACGATGCACGCGGGTACGTTCTGTTACGACCTGAAACAAAAGCCGGGCGGCCCGCCGTGCCGTCCTTTGGCCAGGCGAAGATCATTAACACAAACGATCTTCACCGTATGCCTACGATCGTCCCCGTCACGACCACGGTGCAGGCCGTCGCCATGAGTGCAGATCGGCCTTCAAGATCGTTTTAGGAGGGGATTGTGTATGCGGCCTGCGAGGACCGCCTCAGCGCCCTCTTCCCCCTACTGCCTCACCGTTTCACCGAGGAAGAGCTGGTCCAGGCAGTCTCCACGCTGATCGGCCGCCCCATCGTCGTAGAACCACGCGACATGAAGGGGAATTTCGCCTGCGGTCTCCGAGAGAGGTATTCGGACCGCGAGGTCATCTCTTATGAGATAACCGCGTCACCGCTTCACCGAATCCAGATCATCGCCCATGAACTCGGCCACATCCTCTGCGGCCACCCGGGCTCGATCAGGCTCGCCGATATTCCATCGGACGAGGAATTGGCCGACATGACCGACTGGTCCATCCTCGGCGTTTCCGCCCGCACGTCCTACGAGTCGAAGGACGAGCAGGAGGCCGAGCTGATGGCCTCCCTCCTCATCCAGCGGATGTATCGCGCGACCGTGATGCCCGCACAGCGCCCCACCGCCGCCGACGAGCGGTGGAACGCGATGTTCACCTGACCGAAAGAACAACCACCCATGATCCGCCTCATTACGCTCGGACTCCCTGCCCTCCTTGTGGCAGCCGCCCTGTTCTGGATCCGCCCGCGCCGGAACGGCCAGGCCCGGCCGGCGCATTCCGGCAGCACCATCACGATGCTGCTCGCCTGGGCAGTTGCCATCGTGGGATTCCACCCCGGCGTGCAGGACGCGGCGGACGGCGTCACCCGCGACCTCGCGAAGTTGGTCAGCAACGTGCTGATGCTCGTCGCGAGCGTCAGCGTCGTCTCCTGGCTCATGGCCCTCAACCACGAGAAGACCGAGGCCCGCAGACGGCTCCGGCCCCGACTCGCCGTCCTGGCCGCGGCGGTCACCGTGATGACGGCCTCCTTCTTCGCGGTCCCCGCAGACCGCCGTTGGAGCAGCGAGTTCACGAACACCCACTGGGGCCAGGCCCCTGCGCTCCTGCACGTCTACACCCTCGCCTACGTGCTGGTCATGGGCCACGCCACCTACGACTGCCTCGCCCAGACCTGGCGCCGCAGCAGCCAGTCGCCCTGGCGGGTCCACCGTGCCGGACTTCGTGCCGCCGCGATCGGCTGCTTCTTCGTCCTGCTCTACCTGGCCTACAAGGTGGTCAACGCCGGAGCCTCGATCGCCGGCGTCGAGCTCTTCCCGGGCGGCCCCCGCTGCACCAGCCTCGTCACCCCGTACCGCTGCGCGTTCTCGTTCACCGCGCCCCTGGTCGGCGTGCTGCTGATCACCGCCGGCCTCACCGTCCCGGCCCTCCTGTGGCCGGCCGCCAAGATGCTGCGCCGACGGTGGGAGCGCAAGACCGCCCAGGACCTTCTGCCGCTGTGGACGGACCTGACCGCGGTGCGCCCGCAGGTCGTCCTGCGCGCCGTCGTCATCGAGACCGACCCGGACGTCGTCCTGCACCGCCGAGTGGTGGAGGTCTGCGACGGCATCCTCGACCTTGACCCCTACCGCTCACCCGCGATCGAACGGCTGGCCACCGACGCCGTCGCCCGCCGCGGCCAGGATGGCACCCCGACCGGTGCGGCGATCATCGAGGCGGCCGTCGTCGCCGCGGCGATCGAGGCGGCCCGCAGCGGCGCCCGGCCCCAGCAGGCTCCCACCCGCCAGGCCACCGGCGAGTCCGCCCGCGCGGGAGACCTCCGCGCCGAGGCCCTGTGGCTACGCTCGGTCTCCCAGCAGTACGCGACCTCCGACATCGTCCGCACCGCCGTGGCCGTCCAGCGGCAAGCGGCGCCCACTGCGACTGCGGCCTAGGGACCGACCATGGCATCGCCCTTCACCGACCCGGCGTTCTACGCCGACCGCTACCCCACCTACACCGCCTTGCGGACCTCCTCCCCGATCCTGCAGGTGTCGCTGGACGGCGGGACCTCCACCTCGGCCGTCGTCACCGGCTACGACGAGGCCCGGAAGGCGTTCACCGCACCGCTGTCCAAGGACGCCGGCGCCTACTTCGCGGACAGGCCCTCGGGACGGTCGCTCCACCCTGCCATCGCCCGCACCATGCTCACCGTCGACCCGCCCGAACACACCCGGCTGCGCCGACTGGTGACGAAGGCGTTCACCCCGGCCAGGGTGGACGGGCTGCGCCCGTACATCCGCGCCCTCGCCGAGCAGCTGGTCGGGAACTGGGAGAGCGGCACCGAGCTCGACCTCGTCGAGGAACTGGCCGGCCCGCTGCCGGTCACCGTCATCTGCCAGCTCCTCGGCGTACCGACGACCGACAGGGACTCGATCAGGGCCTGGTCAACCGACCTGTTCGCCACCGGCGACCACCAGCGGATCGACGCGGCCTCCCACGCCCTGGCCGGATACATGGCCGGGCTGATCGAAGCCAAGCGCGCCCACCCGGACCGCTCGCTGCTCTCCGACCTGATCTCGGTCCACGACCAGGACGAGGACCGGCTCAGCGAGGACGAGCTGCTCTCGCTCGCCGTGCTGCTCCTGGTCGCCGGCCACGAGACCACCACCGCGGCGATCGGCAACTCCGTGCTGGCGCTGCTCCAGCACCCCGCCGAACTGGAGCACCTGCGCACCAGCCCGCACTGCATCGCCGACGCCGTCGACGAGCTGCTGCGGTACGACTCCCCGGTCAGCATCGCCACGTGGCGATGGGCACCCGAGGATGTCGAACTCGCCGAGGCCACCGTGCCCGCCGGCAGCCCGGTCTTCGTGTGCCCGGGCGCGGCCAACCGCGACCCGGCGAAGTTCCCCGACCCCGACCGGCTTGACCTCGGCCGCGCGAACGCGGGCAGCCACCTGGCCTTCGGCCACGGGATCCACCGGTGCCTGGGTGCACCGCTGGCCAGCGCGGAGGTCGAGATCGTGCTCTCCGTCCTGCTGGCGCACTCCCCCGGCCTTCGGCTGGCCGTCCCGGCCGACCAGCTCGTCTGGCGGCAGTCCCGGCTGGTCCGCGGTCTGGTCTCCCTGCCGGTGCACGTCTAGGTGCCGGCGTGTGCGGGGGTGGGGCTTCCTCCTCGCCCCCGCACACGGGTCACACCGGGCTCACACCGGTCGCAAGCGTTAGCCCAGGTCAAGCAGGGTCGCTGGTCTGCCCACGCGCCCGACAGCGGGCCCTACGCGGCCTCGGCCGTCCCGGTGGCCATCGCCGCCCGGACCTTGGCCAGCCCTCTGGCCGTCGTCCGCGCCCGCGCCTCGTCCGGACCGCTCTGGCGGCGAGTTCCCGAGCACGCCGGGCACAGGCCCGGCTTCGGCAGCGGATCCCGGCACTCCTCGCACTCGGCGAGGCGTCGGCGCGGCGGCGCGTCCAGGCACTGCGACGGCGGCATCTTGCGCTCGAGACGGCTCTGCACCACCTTGGCCGGCGAGTAGATCACGCCGGGCAGTCCGGCCAGCAGCGCCTCGCGCAGCCCTTCTTCCGAGCCTCCCCGGTCCAGCCACGCCCGCACCAGCGGTGCGAGGGCCGCCGCTTCGGCCTGCCCGAGCGGCAGTCTGCGCTCGGGCCGGACTGCCCGCAGGAGGACCGCAGCCGCCGCCCGAGTCTCCTCGTCGGCCTCCTGCCCACCGTAGGCGGTCGTTCGGGAGTCGGGTTCGTCCCCCCGCCCTCCCTTCTCCTCCTCGGGCCGCGATCCGGGCGGCTCCTCCGTCTGCGGCACCTCGGCGACAGGGAGGGAGGGTTCTTTCACCAGGTACTTTCCAAGAAGGGCGTCAGGATCACCGCACTCCGGTCCACCGGACGCCGGTATGTCGGCACCCGGCAGCATCGGCCGCTGCGGGACGTCGAAGAGATGCGCCTCGGAGCGGAGGCGGCCGTTCGGCAGCCGCACCACGTCCACCCGGTAGTACCCCCACGCCCGAAGCTCGTCGAGCGCGTCCTCCACCGTCTTCCGGCCCTGCGGACTGGAGTCCGCCATCTGCCGACAGGTCTCACGCCACTCCTCCGGCCGCGAGATCAGATCGACGAACAGACCCTTGGCGGTGTAGGAGATGGCGCGGTTCTGCGCCAGAGCGTTCGGGATGATCACGAAGTTCGACGGGTGGGGGCTGCGGTGGATACGCAGGGAGGGCCTCCTCGTTCCTTGGCCGGGCCTGCCCCGACCGAAGGGACGACGGACCATAGCCGCGAACCGTCCGCAAGTGAAGCCGACACCGAGCGACCTTGATCACACCGGACGAAAGCGTGTATAACGCCCTGCCCTGTATCTGCCACCAGCGGTGTCGACGTGGGCGCACGCGGCAGCCCGTCTTCCGTCAGTACCTCTAATTCGTGGCGGTGTTGAGGACGTCGGCGGCCCACTGGTAGTGGCCGGTGTCGCGGATGTCCGTGTTCTGCTCGGGGTAGAGGTCGCAGCTGAGCAGGGCGATCGTGTGCAGGTAGTCGGCGAGGTCACCGCGCCGGTCGGCGGAGAGGTCTTGGGCGGCGGCGGCCAGCAGCCGGTTGCGGACCTCGACGCGGTCCGGGTCGTACATCCGGTAGAAGGCGCAGGCCCCCGCGAGGTCGTAGAGCGGGTCTCCGAGCAGGGTGAAGGTGCCGAGGTCGATGACGCCGGAGACCTTGTCGTCGGCGACGAGGATGTTGTCCGGGTAGAGGTCGCCGTGGATGACGCCCTCGGGCCCGGTGTAGGGGCGGGCGAGCCGCGCCGTGAGCCGGTCGGTGATGTGGTCGACGGCCGGGACGTCTCGGCGAAGGTCGGCGAGGACCTTGGGGAGCTTCTGCGCGAGGAGGCGGCGCAGGAAGGCATGCCAGTCCTCGCCCTGGTGGGCCGGGTCGGGGTCGAGGAGCATGCGCCGGTCGAGCGGGGTGGTCAGGCGAAGGCCGGTGAAGTCGCGGACGGCACCGAGGTAGGTGTCTTCGGTGGCCGGGTCGGTGAGGTCGAGGGCGTCGCCCATCGGGGCGCCGGGCAGGCGGGTCTCGGTGACGGCCAGCAGGGGGCCGTGCTGCTCGATGCTGTGGATCTCGGGCAGGGCGAAGGGGACGCTGGCGCGGTCGAAGCGCCGGTAGAGGTCGGCGATGGTCTCCAGCGCACCGAGCTGGTCGGGGTCGGCGTAGACCTTGAGGACCTGGGCGTGGCTGAGGGCGTAGACACGGGCCTCGGTGCCGGCGGCGATCAGGTCGCCGGGGGTGAGTCCGCAGGCTTCGAGGAGGGCGTTCTCGGCATCGGCGGTGATGCTGTTGGCGTCTCGGCGGGTGATCACGGCGTGCTCCGGGTGATGGCGGCGTTAACGACGGTGGGCTTCTCGGGACTTACGGGGAGTACGCCTTGGAACCGAGCCGCGACGGACAGTGTCCGTTCCACCGTAGGCTGAGGGGTCTTCAGAGAACAGGTGCCACGGTCGATGGGAGACGGGTATGGGGCTCAACGGGCAGGACAGACCGCTGCGGCTGATCGTGACTGGCGGCGGCACGGGCGGGCACACCTACCCGGCGCTGACTGCCGTGCGGGCGCTGCAGGAGCGGCTGGCCGAGCGCGGCCGGACCGCGGAGGTGCTGTGGATCGGCACCGCCGCCGGCCTGGAGGCTCGGGTCGCCCCGGCGGAGGGCATCCGGTTCGAGCCGGTCGCCA
This sequence comes from Kitasatospora sp. NRRL B-11411, assembly GCF_000721345.1. Classification (NCBI taxonomy): domain Bacteria; kingdom Bacillati; phylum Actinomycetota; class Actinomycetes; order Kitasatosporales; family Streptomycetaceae; genus Kitasatospora; species Kitasatospora sp. NRRL B-11411. The sequence continues at coordinate 108,804 of NZ_JOGH01000013.1, forward strand.
CCGGCAAGGTCCGACGCTCCTCCAACCCGATCAAGATGATCTCCCCAGCGAACGTGCGGGACATGGGCCGGGTGCCGCTGGGCGCGGTGCAGGCCCGGTCACTGATCACGGAGTTCGCGCCGGACGTGGTGCTGGCCACCGGTGGGTACGTGGCGGTGCCGGTCGGGCTGGCGGCGCGCTCGTGCGGGGTGCCGCTGGTGGTGCATGAGCAGACGGTGCGGCTCGGGCTGGCGAACAAGGTCCTGGCCCGCGCGGCGACCCGGGTCGCCGTCTCCTCGGAGTCCACCCTGCCGCTGCTGCCGGAGTCCGCGCGCAGCACCGCCGTGGTAACCGGGAACCCGGTGCGCCCCGCGGTGCTGAACGGGCAGGCCGACAAGGCGGTCACCGCCCTGGGCCTGCATGGCTTCGACCGGTCGCTGCCGACGGTGTACGTCACCGGCGGCGCGCAGGGCTCGGTGCAGATCAACACCCTGGTGGCGGAGGTCCTGCCGTGGCTCCTGGAGCACGCCAACGTGATCCACCAGTGCGGCCCCGCCAACGAGGCGGCGCTGCGCGGGGTCGCGGAGACGCTGCCACCGCACCTGGGGGCTCGCTACCTGTTGACCGGCTACATGGGGGCGGAGTTGCCGGACGTGCTGGCGCTGGCGGACGTGGTGGTCAGCCGTAGCGGCGCCGGGACGCTCGCGGAGCTGACCGCGCTCGGTAAGGCTGCGGTGTTCATCCCGCTGCCCACCTCGGCGGGCAACGAGCAGGCCCACAACGCCGTCCACCTCCAGGAGGCCGGCGCGGCCGTCGCCCTAGTCGGCGACGTCACGGCGGACGCCCTGCGGGAAGCGCTGGCCCCGCTGCTCGCCGACCCCGCACGGCGCGGCGCAATGGCGGCCCGCTCCCGCGAGCACGGCCGCCCGGACGCGGCCCGGCGCCTGGTCGACGTGGTGCTCGACGCTGCCGGCCGCTGAACCCGAACGGCCCGGGTGCCCGCCCGTTGAGCGAGGCGGGCACCGGGGCCGTCGGGTGTGCGGTCAGTGCAGGTGGTGTGCGGCTCCCGCTTCGATGAGCAGGGCGCAGGCCGTGAACTCGGCGGCGGGGCGGCCCATCGGGTCGGGGACGTCGCGGTCGTGGTCGAGGTAGAGGCGGATCTCGGCGGTGGTGTCGGGGCTGGCGATGCCGCGGAGCTGTTCCAGGACGGAGTGGTCCATGGCGAGGACGAGGTCGGCCCAGTTGATCAGCTCGCGGGTGACCTGCTGGGGCCGGTGGTCGGCGAGGTCGTAGCCGAGGGCGGAGGCGGCGGCGGTCATCTCGGGGTGGGCCTGGTCCCACTTGTCGATCAGTCCGGCGGAGCGGACCTCGACCGCGTCGCCGCCGAGGTCGGCGAGGATGCGACCGCCCAGCGGGCTGCGGCAGTAGTTGCCGAGGCAGACGACGAGGATGCGCCGGGGCGCGGCAGGGGCGGTCATCGGGTGTCTCCGGTGGTCAGGGCCTCGCGCAGCGCGGCGACGGTGCGGTGGACGTCATCCTCGGTGAGGTGCTGGTGGAACGGCAGGGTGAGGATGCGCCCGGCGAGCTGTTCGGTGGCCGGCAGCGACCGGGTCCAGCGGCTGAAGGCGGGCTGGAGGTGGTTGGGCGGGTAGTGGACGCCGACGCCGATGCCCGCGTCGCGCATCTCGGCCCAGACGCGGTCGCGGTCGGGGACCGTGACGACGCACAGGTGCGGGACGGAGCGCTCGACGTCGACGTCGACCAGCTCGACGCCGGGCAGGCCGGCCAGCGCGTCGCGGTAGGTGCGCCACAGTCCGCGGCGCACGGTGGCGGCCTCCTCGAAGTGGGCGAGCTGCGCGGTGCCGATCGCTGCGTTCAGGGCGGACAGCGGGTAGCGGAACCCGGCGGCGGTGACCTGGTAGGTGGTGGAGGCGGCGCGGTCGGCGGCGGATTCCACCATGCCGAGCAGCCGCAGGGTGCGCAGCCGGTCGGCCTCCTCGGGGCTGCGGGGGACGACCGCGCCGCCCTGGCCGCAGGTGAGGTTCTTGATCGGCCCGAAGGAGAAGCAGGTCAGGTACCCGCTCGCCCCGACCTTGTGGCCGTCGCGGTCGTGGGAGCCGAAGGCGTGGGCGGCGTCCTCCACGACGGCGATCCCGCGCTGGTCGAGCAGGTCGGCGATCGGGGTGAGGTCGACGGCCCGGCCGCCGAACAGCACGGGCATCACCGCGCTGGTGCGCTCGGTCAGTGCCTGGCGCAGCAGGTCGGGGGTGGTGCACATCGTGGCCTGGTCGACGTCCACGAACCGGGGCTCGGCCCCGGCGGAGAGGATCGCCTGCACGGAGGCGCAGAACGTCATCGACGGCACCAGTACCTCGTCGCCCGCGCCGACGCCGGCGGCGACCAGCGCGGCGTGCAGGGCCGCGGTCCCGGAGGAGACCGCCACCACCTCCCGCACGCCGAGGAAGTCGGCGACCTGCTGCTCGAACGTCTCGGTGACGTCGCTGTGCCCGTACTGGCCGCTCGCCAGGACCTCGGCGATCGCCCCGAGCTCGGGGCCGTACAGGTAGGGGGTGGCGTTGCGCTCGACGCCGGGCCGGGCGGGGGTGGTGGTGGCGAGGGTCACTGCTGCTCCTGGAGGGCTCGGAGGGTGGAGGCGTCGCCGGCGGTCAGCGTCTCGGTGTACTTGGTGAGGAACACGTCGTCCCGGTAGGCGAGGCGGTCGTGGTCGACGGCTTGGCCGAACAGGCCGTTGACGGCCTGGCCGATCAGGTCGGCGCCGGCGGCCTCGGCGAGCGCGAACCCGCCGGCCACCCGGACGTTGACCTCGGTGATGACCACCGGCGCCGGGCCTCGGTCGGTGATGAAGCCCTGTACGCAGCTGAGTCCTGCCGCGCCGACGGCCGCCAGGGTGCGGCGGACCTGCTCGGCCACCCGCTCGTCGTGGAAGGTGACCGCGACGGCTGCGAGGCCGGCCTTCACCAGGCTGCGCCGGCGCAGCACCAGCGAAGCGCGGCCGGCCCGGTCGACGAGGCAGTCCGCGGTGAACTCCTCGCCGTGGACACGCTCCTGGACGAGCGGGTCGGGGACCAGCTCGCACAGCACCCGTGCCTGCTCCGCGGTGGCGGGGAAGTGGACGTGTTGCGCGCCGTGGCCGCCGCGCGGCTTGACCACCAGTTCGGTCCCGTCGGGGATCTGGTCGAGTTGGTCGGGCAGCCAGCTGCGCGGTGTCGGCACCTCGCAGTCGGTCAGCACGCGGTGGAAGGCTGCCTTGTCGAGGCAGGAGTGCACCGCCTCGGCGGTGGGCAGCCACACGCGGACGCCGGCTGCGGCCAAGGCGCGGCGGGCGCGCAGGACGGGCGGCAGGTCGGGTTCGATGCCGACGATCAGGGCGTCGGCGTCGGTGTTCCGGCACAGCTGCAGCAGGGCCGCGCTGTATCGGGGGTCGTCGGCGCGCGGGGTGACGCGGGCGGTGACGTCGGGCAGGAGCAGGCCGGGGGCGAGGGGCTGGGCGTCCGTGGCGATGACGTGGTGGCCCAGGTTCTGGAGGCTGCGGGCGAGGTCGAAGCCGGGGTTGGCGCCGACGCCGGTGACGACGATCCGCCGTCCCTCGCCCGTGCCCGCCGCCGTGGTGTCGGTGGAGGTCATCGCGGTCACAACCCGGCCGGGGCGAGGTCGGCGGCGAGCGGGGCGGTGTGCTGCCAGAAGGCCGGGTTGGCGCGATACCAGGCGACCGTCGCGGCCAGGCCGGGTTCGAGGTCGTGGGTGGGCTGGTAGCCAAGGTGGGCGATCTTCGACCAGTCCATCGCGTACCGGCGGTCGTTGGCGGTGCGGTCGGGCACGTGCTGCAGCATGGAGCGGTCCGCACCGAGGATCCCGAGCAGCAGGGTGGCGAGCTGGTTGGTCGTGAGGTCGTGGCCGCCGCCGATGTTGTAGACCTCGCCTGGCACGCCCTGGTCGAGGACGAGTTCGATGCCGGCGCAGTTGTCCTCGACGTGCAGCCAGTTGCGCTGGTGCCCGCCGTCGCCGTGTACGGTCACCGCCCGGCCCTGAAGCAGGCTGCTGACGAACCTGGGGATCACCTTCTCCGGGTACTGGCGGGGCCCGTAGTTGTTGGACGAGCGGGTGATGCACACCGGCACGCCGTACGTCTCGAAGAAGGAGCGGGCGACCAGGTCGCCGGCTGCCTTGGAGGCCGCGTAGGGGATGCTCGGCGCGAGCGGCCACAGCTCGGTCGCAGCCCCGGTCTCCAGCGACCCGTACACCTCGTCGGTGGAGACATGGACGAACCGGCACACCCCGGCCCGGCGTGCGGCCTCCAGGAGCGTGTGGGTGCCGGCCACGTTGGTGGCGATGAACCGTCCGGCGTCCAGGAGCGAACGGTCGACGTGCGACTCCGCCGCGAAGTTCACCACGGCCTCGTGGCGGCCCACCAGCTGCCCGACCAGGTGGGCGTCGAGGATGTTCCCGTGCACGAACTCGCAGCGGCCCGAGCCGCGGGCGAGTTCCAGGTTGGCGAGGTTGCCCGCGTAGGTGAGCGCGTCGAGCACCGTCACGTGCTCCACGTCGTCCCGGCGGAGCAGGCGGTCCACGAAATGCGAGCCGATGAAACCGGCTCCGCCGGTGACAAGAACTTTCATCGAGATCCATCCCCTCTCGTACAACGGAGTTGGTCTGGGGCCGCGGCTGCTCGGCAGGCCGGTCGGTCGGTGTTTGCCGCGTTGCCCGGCCGGACCCCTGATGCGCCAACTACGCTAGGAATCAGGCATTGCGGGAAACACTCACCGGCAGTACGGGTAGCCGCGCCCTTCGCCGGCGGCAGTACCGCGCGGATGCACAACGACACACCCTCTGGCCGCCGGCGGGCAGAGGCGGACGCCGCGAGCTTCGTGAACTCCGCGGCGTAGGCGTGAAAGCCGCGAATATGCGCGAAGGAGGGGCTCCGTGTCCGCGAAAGCGCCGCCAGCCGGTCTGGTCTCCGGCTACCTGCTGCGTCTGGCCCGCGAGAGCATCCCGCGGACCCAGGAGGGGCTGGCGGAGGACCTGGGCGTCGATGTCGGCACCGTGCAGGGCTGGGAGTCCGGCCGTCGCCCGCTGACGCATACCCGCGCCGGCGACTACCTGGACCTGCGCCGACGCCTGGCCCTGCTGGGAGCCGACCCGATGCTGCTCGCGCACAGCGGCGCGGCGCTGGACGCCGACCGCGTCCTGGCCGCTGTCCTCGACCCGCCTGCCGAGGCTGGCCGCCACCCGCTGGCGGGGTGGGTACAACCCCGGGACTCCGCCCTGCTGGTCGCCTGGGCGCTGCGTGGCACGCCGCCGCCGGCACTGGCCACCGTCGCTTCACGGCCCAGGCGCGGCCCGGCCCGCCCCGGCCCTCTGCTGCCCGCGGACGACCGCGCCCGCTTCTTCGCCAACCTGCGCACCACCGCCGAGCGCGCCACGGCGGACGGGCACGGCGGCCTGCTGCACCGTCAAGCCCTCTACCTCGCCTCCTACGACACCGCGCCCGATGCCGCCGCCTGGTCGGAGCAGGCGCTGCGCGGTATGCGGCCCGCGCTCGGCCGGCGCGGCTACAGCGCACGTTCGATCGAGGCGCGTACCGTCGCCACCGTCGCCGCGCGCCAGGGCGATCCGGACCAGCTGCGGCACTTCATCTCCACCGCGCTGCTGGACGACGAGCGGGGCGAACTGGCGAATCTGTCCTACTGGGCGCTATGGCTGGGCGCGATGCCTGCCGACCAGACCGACGACAGTTTCATGCACCACCCGGATCCGGCGTCTTGGGATCCGATCCGCCTCTTCCGCGCCCTCGTCTCCTCGTTCCACCTCGCGCCCGGCACGGTCGACCTGTACGTGCACTCGATCAGCACTCTGCTGAACCTGCACCCGTGGCTGCCGCACGCAGCACCGGATGCCGCCCAGTCGTTCGACACGTTCACGGCCGAACTCCTCGACGGAAGTCTCATCTCCGCGACGTCCCGGCACGACCTGAACCGCCTGCGCTACGGTCGGGACGACGGGTGACATGCGATCAGGAGGACCCTGTGGTGCAGCTCGACGGTGAACAGGCAGCGGGCGTCGCCCGTCTTCTCTTCGAGGCCGGCTCCCTTCGTGCGCTGCCCCGCACCGGCTGGCGGCAGGACGGCATCCCGCTGTCCGCCACCGAGACCGTCACGGAGCACAGCCACCGCACCGCCGTGATCGCCGCCACCCTCGCCGCCCTGGAGGGGGCCGACCCGGCCCGCACCACCCTGCTGGCAACCCTCCACGACGTCCCCGAGGCCCGCACCGGTGACCTCACCCCGCTCACCCGCCGGTACGTGACCGCCGCCGACCCTCGCAAGGTCACGGCCGACCAGACCGCGGCGGCCCATCCGGTCGTCCAGGCCCTCTTCGCCGATGTGATCGCCGAGTTCGAGGACGGCACCACCCCCGAGGCCCGCTGTGCCAAGGACGCCGACAAATTGGACTGCCTGCTGCGCGCCGTCGAGTACCGAGCCGCCGGCATCCCCGCGGTGCAGGGCAAGATCGACCGCTGCCGTGCTGCCCTCACGACCGCTTCGGCCCAGCAGATCGCCGACGCTGCGCTCGTGCTCGACCCCACCGACTGGCAGTCCGCGTCGGCATGACGGGCGATGGCGCCTACGCCGCCGTGAGCTGCTTCGCCATGGCCCGGTTGACGAGCGGGTCGCGGCCGGGAGCGTACGAGGGGATCGGCTGGTAGCCGAGGTGTTCGTATAGGGCAAGCGCGGCCAGGTTGCGGCTGCCGGTCTCCAGGATGGCGCGTCGTGCGCCGAGCTCGTACGCCTGGCGTTCCAGGGCGCGCAGGATCCGGCTGCCGAGGGCGAGCCCGCGAGCCTCCGGGGCGACGTACATGCGTTTGATCTCGATCGTGGCGGGAGCGACCAGGTGCCAGCCGCCGCAGGCGAGCGCCTCGTCATGGCCGTCTGGGCGGGCGAGGAGGAAGAGGCCGTTCGGCGGCGCGAAGAGCGCCGGCTCAGTGGCCGCCGGGTCGTCTGCGAAGCCGTACATGGCGGTCTGCTCCGCGTGGAGGGCGGTGGTGAGGCGGCGGGCCTCGGGGTGGTCGTAGGGGACGGCGGAGAGCGCGGCGGCAACGGGGCGGGCAAGACCGGTCGGCGTCATATGCCCGATAGTGCCCTGTCCACTCGGTTCAGCGCATCCTTGCCGCTCGCCGACTTGATCCGGGTTCCGGCGTGCCGGCGGATCCCGAGCAGCAGGTTGCGGCAGCGCACGGACTGGACTTCGGGCAGGTGGGCGGTGAGCCTTCCGAAGGTGGCGAGGGTGGCCTCGGTGTCGTGGGCGAGGAGGTGGGCCCTGGCGAGGTGGACACCGTGCAGGAAGGCGGAACGGGTGTAGCCGGTGGTGGGTCCGTGCGCGGTGATCGGTGACAGGAGGCTGTGCGCCTCCTCCAGCAGTCGGCGGCCCTTGGCCCCGGGGTTGGCTGCGGCCAGATCGACCAGGCCCTGCCCGCTCTCGGCGGCCACCTGGTCGGCGGTGAAGTAGTACAGCGCCGGGGGGTCGTCGTCGCGACGGTGCTCGAGGAACGCGAGGCAGCGGTCGGTGGCGGATCGGAAGGCGTCGATGTCCCCGGCGGCGGCGTGGGCGGTGGCGAGCCGTCCCAGGGCGCGGGCCCGGACGGTGGGCAGGCTCTTGGCAGCCTTTTCGACGGCGGCCTCGGCGAACCGGATCGCGGCCGTGGGGTTGCCGGCCGCCGCGTGCTGGTAGGCGAGCATCCCGAGCACGTTGGCGACGGTGTCGTGGTCCGCGCTGGCCCGGGCGAGGCGGATCGCGACTAGCTGGTAGCGCTGGCCCGAGGCCGAGAGGTCGGCGTCGAAGGCCATCCACCCGGCGAGCTGGGCGAGTCCGCCGGCGGTGCGCAGGAGCCGGGTGCCGATGTCCGGCGTGTAGCGGCTGTTCTGCAGGAGCGACAGCACGCCGTCGAGGGCGATGCGCACGTACCGCTGGGAGATGGCGCCCCCTCCGGCGGCGTCGTCGAGACGGCGCAGATCAGCGAGGTGGGATTCCAGCAGGGTCATCATCGGCGGCAGTACGTGGTCGGTGCCGCTCTCGCGGCTGATGCTGTGGTGCTGCTGCCGGTCTGCGTCCCAGACCGCGGTGAACAGGTCACCGGACGGACGGAGCGTCGCCTGGGAGGCGGGCTCGGTCGCGTTCCAGGCGGTAGCAGTGGCCAGTACGGCGGCCAGCGAGCGACGCCCGACCAGGTCGTCGGTGACGGTGCGCTCGTCCCTGCGGGCGGCCGGCTCGGGCGTACCCCAGAGCATGGTCTGGGTGTAGGTCCGGCCGGTCCTCTCCGTCAGCACCGCGGCGGCCAGGCGGCGGACCGTCTCGGAGCGTGGCACCGAGCCGCGGCTCCAGGCATGGGCGACGGTGAGGTCGAGTCGTCGTTCGCCAAGGCCCGCGAGCCTTCCGTTGATCTCGCGGACCAGCTCGCGCGGCGACCAGTTGGCGTATCCGAGGGCCTCCACCAGAACCGCTCCGGGGCGGTCGCCGGAGGGTGCCGTCTCGGCCCCTAGCTGGGAGTCTCCGAGCGTCATCACGCGGCGACGGTACGTCAACCGAGCTGTTGTGTGTGCGAATTCGCGGCTTTTCACGCCGACCGCGCGAATTTCTCAACGATCGCGGCCTCCGCCTCTGCCGGTCAGCCGACCCAAGGTGTGTTCTTGTGCATCCGCGCAGCACCACCGGCGCGGAGGAGCACGAACCCGTACTGCCGGTGAGTGTTTCCCGACTTCGGTGATTCCTAGCGTAGTTGGCACTTCAGAAGCCCGACCTGGCACCGGAGCGATTCCGACCTGCCCATCTGCCGAGCAACCGCACTCGCGGCCCCGCTGCCGGCGAGCAGGCCCTCTGCGGACGCTCCGGCTCACATCTTGTGGAAGGAGAACCATGGCAACCTCTGTCAGGACGCGCAGCCCGGAGCTTGCGGCGGCGCCCTCGGCGGCCACGCTGCAGACGGCGGAGAGCGCGGTCGTCGCGGACCTGCGGGACAGCGACTTCCAGGCCCGGACCGACCTCGGCCAGCACTTCCTGCGTTCCCCGGCAGTTGCGACGCGGCTGCTGGACCTGGCGGGTCTGCGCGCCGGCGACGCGGTGCTGGAGGTCGGCGCGGGCCTGGGCACGCTGTCCGCTGCGGTGGCGCGGGCCGGGCACCGGATCTGGGCGATCGAGAAGGACCCGCGGATGGCCGAGGTGCTGTGCCCGGCCCTCGAACCGTACGGCGATCGGGCCCGGCCGCTGGTGGCCGACGTCCGCGAGGTCGACCTCGACGGCGAGCTGCCCGTCGGCACGGTGTTCCTGTCGATCCTCCCGTTCGACTGGACGCTGGCCTTCGGGATCGCCGCCCACGTGTTCGCCTCCACCGCCAACGTGGCGCGGGGCCTGGCGGTGGTCCCCGCCGTTACGGCCGACCACACCGCGGCCGGGGCTTGGTTCGGCGCGGGCCTGCGGCTGGAGGAGGTCGACGGGATCTCGCGTAACGACTTCTGGCCCGAGGCGGCCGTTCCGCTGCGCGTCGTGTCGATCACGAGGTGCTGAGCATGGACAGGGAATTGGCCATCAACACCGTGACGGTGGCGGCGACGGGCTGCTTCCACTCGGCGGTGCCGGACGGCACGGGGATGCTCGCCGCCGTCCAGGCGCTGCGCGAGCTGGGCGCGCTGATCGTGGACGTCGGCGACTTCTTCGGCGGCAGTGCCTTCCACGAGTACTCCCGGGGGCGCACGGAGGAGCGGCTGCTGGCCGACCTCTACGACGCGGTGGTGCCCGGCAACCACGACCTGGCCGACCTGTTGCGGCTGCACGAGCCGGACCGCTTCCCCCCGGTGGTCTGCGCGAACCTGACACCGCCGCCGGCCTTCGCCGGGCGGTGGGAGCGGGGCCTGCTCCTGGAGGCGGCCGGCCGGTGCATCGGGATCGTGGGAGTGCTCGGGGCCCAGGCGTTCGGGGCGGTGCCGTCCGTCGAGCGTGCCGGGTTCGTGTTCGAGGAGCCGACCGCTGCCCTGCTGGCCGCCGAGCGGGACCGACTGCTTGAGGCGGGTGCCGAGGTGGTGCTCGGGCTGAGCCACAGCGGCTTCGAGACGGACGTGGCGCTCCAACTCGCCGACGGCCCGCTGGAGATCATGGTGGCCGGGCACTGCCACAGCCCGATGGGCCACTGGGCGCTCCCGCCGCGGTACGTGGCCAAGCCGCCCGAGTGCGGTGCCGGCCTGCTGCGGATCGACCTCGGCCCGGCAGGGCCCTCGTTCACCGTCGACTACACCAGTGGCCGTGAGGTCCCGCGCGGGCCGGTCCCGGGCTACGTGCGGGAGGCCGTCGGCGCGTTCCGGGCCTGGGGAAGTACGACGATCGGACACCTTGCCGCCCCGGTGGACGACCGCGGCCGGCTCGCCGAGCTGCTGGCCGAGCGGGGCCGGTGCGCGGCGGGGGCCGACGCCTTCGTGCTCAACCGCTACACCCTGCGCACCGGCCTGCCGCAGCACGTCGACCGGCAGGCACTGGTGGCCGCCGCACCCTTCGACACTGAGCTGGTCGTCCTCGACGGCCCGCACGCGGCCGGGGAGATCGCCGCCTTGGCCGAGGGCCTGGGCGAGAGCCCCGTCACCGCCGGCGCAACCAGCGACAGGGGCGCCGTCGCCACCACCGCCTACCTGGCCGACCGTCTCGGCCTGCTGGCCAGCCCGCTCGACCCGCCGCGCACACTGCGCGGGCTGCTCACCGACCACGTCAAGGAGGGGTCCTGACCATGCAGTCACTGCCCGCAACCGAGTTCCTCGACGGCCCCGTCGCACCGCACGCCTTCGCCGAGCACATCACCGGCGAGGGCGACGGGCGCGCCCTGGTCGACTTCGACCCCGCCGACCACCGCCTGAACCAGGAACTCGCGCTGAGCCTGCTGTCCGCGCTCGGTCCCGTCCTGGCCGTCTACCCGGCCGACGGCTGCTGGAGCAGCCTCAAGGTCCGCACCGAGGCCGACCCGGGCCGCACCCACGGCACCGGGGAGAACCGATTGCACGTCGACCTGGTCGACCGCGACCTCATCCCGCGCTACATCGCGCTGTACTGCGAGCGCGACGACCCGGCCGGTGGCGGAGCCTCGGCCCTGGCTGACCTGTGGGCCGCCGCGGCCGAACTCGGCGACGCCGAAAGGGCGCTGCTCCAGCAGCCGGTGTTCTCCTACTGGACCGACGAGGGCGTGCACGGCGTCGGCCAGGGGCTGGAGCGCTTCGCGGTCCTGCCCGAGCAGCTGGAGCCGGGCCTGCCGATCCGGTTCACCAGCAAGATGCACCCCCACCTGCTGCGCGGCGAGCTCGTCGACGGCACCGACGCGGCCCGCCAGGAGGCGGCGACCGCGTTCGGCGCCCTCGCCGACGCCGCCCTGCGCCATCGAGCCGAGATCCGGCTCCGGCCCGGGCAGCTCCTGGTCTTCGACCAGCTGCGTTGGGCCCACGGCCGGATGCCGCTCGGCGAAGGCCAGGAGACGATCGAGCCCGGACGGCGGCGGCTGCTGCGGCAGACCTACGTGCAGGGCGGCACCCGGTGATCCTCACCGGCCCCGCAATCCGCGAAGCGGTTGCGGCCGGCCACATCACCATCGACCCGTACCTGCCGCAGCAGTCGAACCCCAACAGCCACGGCTACCGGCTGGGCGACACGCTCAAGGTGTTCACCCGCACCCCGGTCGACCCGCACACCAGCCCGCCCACCCGGACGATCACGATCCCGCGCCGCGGCTACCGCCTGCGGCCCGGCCGGGTCTACCTCGGCTCAACCGTGGAGCGCATCGGCTCCGCCCACTACGTCACCAGCCTGATCGGCCGCTCCTCCGTCGGCCGCCTCGGACTGTTCACCCAGATCAGCGCCGACCTCGCCCAACTCGGCGCGGTCCACTGCTGGACGCTGGAGCTCGTCGTCACCCAGCCGCTCAGGGTGTACGCGGGCATGGTCATCGGCCAGGTGTCCTTCTGGGACGCGGTCGGCGACCACATGCCGTACGCCGGGTACTACGGCACCCTCAGCGACCCCTCCCCGTTCGCTCCCCACGCCCTGGCCGGCGGCGGTGCCGTCGGCCCCTCTGCGGAGGTGAACGCCGCGTGATCCTCACCGGCCACCAGATCAAGGACGAAGCCGAGGCGGGGCGGATCACCATCACCCCGTTCGACGCCTCGCTCCTGAGCCCCAACTCCTACGACTTCCACCTCAGTTCGGACATCGGCTGGTACCGGCGAAGCTGGTGGGGAGGCCGAACCCTCGACTGCCGCCGGCCCAACCGGTTCACGCGCTCGACCATCCCCGAGGAGGGCATGGTCCTGCGTCCCGGCCGGATCTACCTCGCCTCCACCGCCGAGACGATCGGATCCGAGCACTTCGTGCCGATCATCCGGGCCCGCTCCTCCACCGCCCGCACCGGCCTGTTCGTCCACTGCACCGCCGACCTGATCGACCTCGGGTCGCTCGGTCGCCTGACCCTGCAGTTCCACGCCGTGCAGCCGGTCCGGGTCTACCCCGGCCAGCGCATCGGTCAGGTCACCTTCTGGGTGCCCACCGGCCACCGGGAGCTGTACCGCGGCAAGTACCAGGGCAGCACCCTGCCGGAGCCCTCGCAGATCTGGCGCGACTTCCAGGAGGAGGACGCCCGTGGCGCCGCCGCGTGAGCACATCGTCGCGGTGGTCGCGCACCCCGACGACGCCGAGCTGATGTGCTACGGCACCCTGCGACGCTACCGAGAGCACGGCGCGGCGGTCACCGTCGTCGTCGTCACCACCGGGGTCAACGGCGTCTCCCTCGCCGACCGTGACCGAGGCGTCAGCCTCACCGACCGGGACCGGGCGGCCGAATCCGCGGCCTCCTACGCCGGCAGCGGGATCGACCTGCTGGTCCTGGGCTTCACCGACGGCGCCCTGATGCCCGACCGCCAGCTGGTCTCCGGCATCGAGGCCGAACTCGTGCGCCTCGGCTGCACCGTCCTGATCACCCACAGCCTGCACGCCGGCCCCGACCACCAGGACCACCTCGCCGTCGCCCAGGCCGCCGTCAACGCCGCGACCCGCGTCGGCACGTGCTCCACGATCCTGCACGGCCAACCCCACGCCCCCCGAGGCGACTTCCACCCCACCGTGCTGGTCGAGATCACCGACCTGCTCCCCGAAAAGGTCAACGCCCTCGCCGCGCACCAGAGCCAGGCCGGCCGCTGGTACCTCGGCGAGGACTACACCCGCCACCGCGCCGCCGCCGCCGGCTGGACCCTCGCCCCGACCCGCGCGGCCGACGGTCACCGCTTCGAGGCGTTCGAGACCTCCCTCATCACCCTGCTCGCCCACAAGGAGGCCCGGTGAACCACCGGCTCTACATCGAGCAGCCGCCGTTCGCGCCGTGGCTCGGCTTCTGCGAGGCCCTGTTCGCGTGCCGGACCGTCGCCCTGTACGACAACGTGCAGTTCGAGGACGGCGGCTTCCAGAACCGCAACCGGATCAAGACCCCCGACGGCGTCCAGTGGCTGACCGTCCCGGTGGTCAAGCACAACGGCCAGCTGATCAAGGACGTTCGGATCGCCGACACCGTCGACCCGCAGGGCATGCTCCGCCGGATGCGGCTGGCCTACGGCCGCAGCCGTCACCTCGACGAGGTGCTGCAGGTACTCGCCCCGCCGCTCACCGCCGGGCACCAGTGGCTGCTCGACCTCAACCTCGAGCTGACCACCGGCCTCGCCACCGCCCTCGGCGCGCCCGCCGAACTCACCCTCACCTCCCAGCTCCCGATCGACCCGACGGCGGACCGCACGGGGCGGATCGTCCAGATCTGCCGCGCGGCCGGGGCCGACGAGCTGTGGGCCGGCTCAGGCACCCGCGGCTACCTGGACCCCGCCGACCTCTCCGCCGCCGGCATCACCGTCACCTGGAACGAGTACCTGCCCCGTCACCCGACCTACCAGCAGGCGTGGCCGCAGCAGGGGTTCGCCCCGAACCTGTCCGTCCTCGATGCGGCCAGCGCGATCGGCTGGGCCGGAACCTCCGCCCTGCTGCGCGCCGGCCTCGCCACCTACCTCGACTCCCTCCAGCCGGAAGGACAGCCCGCATGATCAGGGTGCAGATCACCACCGGCATCGACCTGCCGCTGGAGCCCTCCTGCGGCTCCATGATCTTCTGCTCCGACCTGTACAGGGAGATGGCCGACCGCGCCCGCACCACGTTCCTCGCGCTCCCGCCCGCTGACTCCACCTGGCAGCACGGCTTCGAGGAGACCGTGCTCGCCACCGCCCCCAAGGCTCCCTACGGCCCCGGCTTCGACGCCTACGTCGACGCCCTGACCACCGAGGTCCGTCAGCACCTGGACCAGGCCCGCCCGGACGTCATCCACGCCCAGCACCTGGGCTTCGGACTCTCCCTCGCCTTCGTGGGCGCCGCCCAGGGCACCCCGGTCGTCGCCATCGCCCACGGCACCGACGTCATCGCCGCCGATGCCGACCCGCTCGCCCGCGACGTCCTCACCGAGATCGTCGCGGGCGCGACCACCGTCGTCGCCCCGAACACCGCCCTCGCCGAGAAGATCGGCGACCTGACCGGCCACCGCTACCGCGACAAGACGACCCTCGTCCCCTGGGGCATCCCCCTCGCCCGCGCCGCACGGCCCCTACGCCCCACGCACACCCACACGCTGCGGCTGCTGCACGCCGGCCGCCTGGACGCCAACAAGTGCACCCGCACCGCGATCGAGGCGATGGCCCTCACCCGCAACCGGCACGAACTCACCGTCATCGGCAGCGGGCCCGAGCAGGACGCCCTCCAGCAGCTCAGCCGGAAGCTCGGCCTGACCGACCGCATCCGCTTCGCACCGTTCCAGCCCCGCCAAGCGCTGTGGGACCGGTTCGCGGACTTCGACGCCTTCCTCTTCACCACCTCCGGCCTCGAAGCCTTCGGCCTGGTGGCCATCGAGGCCCAAGCCCACGGACTCCCCGTCATCTACTCCGACGTCGCCGGCATGAACCAGACCCTCGGCGCCGCTGGCATGCCCTACACCCCCGGCGACGCCGCCCAGCTCGCCGAGGCAATCGACAAGCTCGCCGCCGACCACGCGCTGCGCACCGGCCTGAGCGCGGCGGGCCTGGCCAACGCCTCCTGCTACGACATTGCCCACAGCGCCCAACGGCTCACCACCGTCACCCGAGACGCGATCGGAGCCGTGTGAGGTACATCGAGGGCCCGTGACGCGCCCGCCCGGCGCCTCTTCTCCCCTGTATACGCACGCACGGAGGTCCAGTTGCCGCTCCCCGCTCTGACCGTCACCACCGCCGGGCGCCCCGGCCACCCCGACACACCCACCGAGGACCGGGCCGGCCACTGGCTCAGCCCCGACGGCCGCCTAGCCGTCGCGGTGGTCGCCGACGGCGTCACCACCACCGACACCACCGCCGCCCCCGGCGGCGCCGCCTACGCCGACGCCCTGGTCGCCAACGTCCTCGACCTCGCTCAAGACCCCGGCACGCCGCTGAACCGCGCCCTCGCCAGCGCCATCGGCGTCACCGCTGTCCAGCAGCACCTCAAGGGCCCGGACCGGCCCGGCACCACCCGGCAGGCCACCGCCGGCCTCGTCCGCGTGCGGCCGGGACACACCGAGGTGACCGTGCTCGGCGACTGCACCGTGGTCCTCCTGCGCCGGGACGGCCTGCCGCCGATCGTCGTCACCGACCCCCGACTGCAGACGATCACCACCGCGATGCCGCTGCGCCGCCGCCAGTACGAACGCCTCACCAGCGGCGAGGGCGCGATCGGCGACCCGGAGGACCGGCGGCTCACCGCGGAGATCATGGGCGAGCTGGAAGAGCGGGTCAACCAACCCGACGGATACTGGGTCGCCGGCGCCCTCCCCGAGGCCGGGATGCGGGCCGTCACCGCGACCGTCGAGACCCGGGACGTCACCGACATCCTCCTCGCCACCGACGGCGGCGCCCGCTCCGTCGACACCTACCGGATACACACCTGGAGCCAGGTCGCGCGGATATGCCGCGGCGGCGGCCCGGCCTCCGTCCTCGACGAGATCTTCCAGGCGGGCGAGGCCGACCGCTGTGGCAGGGCCGCCCCCCGCGCGAAGGTGCACGACGACACGACGCTCACCCACATCGAACTGCCGATGGGATACAGCCAGTGCTGATCACCCCCACCCTCCCGACTGCCCCGCTCTACACCTCCCGGCTGTTCCCCGCGCCCCGCCCACGCGCCACCGACCCCACCGCCCCGACGTGGGAGCTGCTCGAACACCTCGGCCTCGTCGGTCGGACCGACGCCGCCGGCGTGCACATCCTGCTCCCGCTCGGCCTGCGCGTGCGCGACCAGCTCGACCGGATCACCCGAGACGCCTTCGAGCACCACGGCTTCAACAGCGTCTCCCTGCCCACCCTGCAGAGCCGGACCCTGTGGGAGGAGTCCGGCCGGTGGAAGATCTACACCGACGAGGGCGCGCTGGTCACCACCCGCGTCGGCGGCACGGACATGTGCCTCGCGCCGACCTCCGAGGAGATGGCCGTCGCCACCGTCCGGCCCCACCTTCGCTCCCACCGCGACCTGCCGGTGCGCCTGGCCCTCAACACCACGAAGTTCCGCGACGAGACCTCGCCCCGCGGCGGCCTCATGCGCGGACGCGAGTTCACCATGGCCGACGCCTACACCTTCGACGCCGACCGGACGGGCATGCTGGAGTCGATCAGCCTGCTTAACCGGGCATGCAACGACGCCCTCACCGGCATCGGCTTGCACGGCGTCTTCCAGGCCCCCGCCGACGGCGGCGCCATCTCCGCCGGCCCGACCACCGAGCACCTCGTCCTCGCCGACTTCGGGCAGAGCAGCATCCTCGCCTGCGACCACTGCGGCCACCGCGGCGACGGAGCCATCCTCAGCGCCACGTTCCCCGCGAACTCCACCCCTGGCGAACCCGTCGTCAACGTGATCGTCTTCGCCGTCACCGGCCCGGACGGCAGTGCCAGGCCCACCGCGGTCTGCATCCGCTCCGACCTCACCATCAGCACCCGCAAGCTCGCCGCCGCCCTCGGCCCCGGCCAGCACATCGAACTCCTCGACCCCGAGGACCTGCCTGGCCTGCTCGGCAAGAGCGCCGGCACCCTCACCCCCTGGGACTGCACCGGGATCGACGTCGTCCACGACCTCTCCGTCAGCGGCCTCGACCGCTTCACCATCGCCGACGGCCCCGACGACCTGCGCACCGGCGCATCGTGGTCCGGAGCCGCCGGCCTCTCTCCGCTGGAACTCCACCCCGCCGACGTCCACGCTGCCGCCGACGGCCTCGACTGCGGGCGCTGCCCCTCCGGGCGCTACCGTGCCACCGAAGCCGTCGAGGTCGCCCACGTCTTCGAACTCGGCACCCAGTACTCCGCCAAGATGGGCCTGACCTTCACCGGCGACGACGGCACCCCGCACACCCCCCTCATGGGCTGCTCCGGCATCGGCCTCACCCGCTGCATCCAGACCCTGGCCGGCGTCCACCGCGACGCCGAGGGCCTGCGTTGGAAGCACGGCACCGGACCTGCTGACGTCCACCTAGTCGTCCTGCGCTCGGACCTGACTGAGCAGCAGGAGCGCACCGACCGCACCGTCCAGCAGCTCCACCGCCTCGGACTGCGGCTCCTCGTCGACGACCGCCCCCTGCCCGCCGGGGAGAAGTTCCGGTACGCCCAGGCGCTCGGCGTTCCCACCGCCCTCGTGCTCTCCCCCCGGCACGCCGAGGGCGAGCTGGAGACGGTGGACCGCTGGACCAGGCGCAAGAGCCCCATCTCGGCCGACAACCTCCACACCCTGCGGAGGACCAGCCCCTGACCTGACGCTCAGCTGAGGCGATTCCGGCATCGGATAAAGAAATGCCCGATGCCGGAATCGCCATGCCCGAATTCAATTCCCAGACTCACAAATTCGACATTGACTCGCAGCGCACCAATGCGATAGCTTTCTTTTCACCACGGGCTGGAGCTCAACGGAAGAGCACGGCATAAGTGTTGCCGAGGAGCTGGTTCGAATCCAGCCAGCCCGACCACTGACACCCCGCACCATCCACGCCTGCCGATCGGCACCGAAGGCCCCTGGCCAGGGGGCCGCGTTGCCCCACCACGTCGGCCAGGCGGGGACATACTCCACCGCCGATCCCACTCGACACCCGGCCGGAAATTCGTCCACCGATACAGAAGCCAGGATTTCCGAACGAGGGCAGAATTCCCCCCGAATCCTGTTACGCTTCACCACGTGAAGCTGAAGATTGGAATCACCGGGGGCGCGAGCGCCGGCCATGTCGTTCCCGCTCTTGCGGTGGCTGCCGAGCTGCGGCGCGCAGAATGCGAGCTGGTCTATTTCGGCCGCGCCGACAGCATCGAAGCAGACCTTGCGACGAAGGCGGGGATCCGGCTCGCGGCCGTCCCCTCCGCAGGGCTGCAGCGCTTTCGGTCCTGGAGCAACGTCATCATGCCGGTGACCGTCACCCGCGGGGTGTTCGCGGCCTGGCGGGCGATGCGGCGCGAGCGGCCCGACGTCGTCTTCAGCAAGGGCAGCTACGTGTCGGTGCCGGTCGGGGTCGCCGCGTGGCTCAACCGCATCCCCCTGGCCATCCACGAGTCCGACCACACCCTCGGCCTGGCCAACCGGATCCTCGCCCGCTTCGCCACCACGGTCTTCCTCGCCGAAGACACACCCGGTCTGCCCAGGTGGCTCCAGCGCAAGGCGGTGGTCACGGGACTTCCTCTGCGCGACGACCTCGCCGACGGTCGGCCCGAGGACCTCCGCGTCCGGCTCGGCATCCCGGCCGGGGCGCCGGTCCTGCTCGTCTTCTGCGGCAGCAGCGGCTCCCGGCGCGTCAACGAGGCCGTCCGCCGCCAACTCGGAGCGCTGACAGCGCACTTCTCCATCGTCCACATCTGCGGGCGCGGCAATCTCGACCCCGCTCTGGCCTCCGCGCCCGGCTACTGGCAGCTGGAATACCTACACGACGACATGGTCGACGCCCTCTCGCTCGCCGACCTCATCATCGGCCGCGCCGGCGCCACTACCCTCGCCGAGCTAGAGGCCCTGTCCAAGCCGGCCGTGCTCGTCCCGCTGCCGGCCTCCGTTAGCCGCGGTGACCAGCTCGACAACGCGAGGGCGTACGCGCGGCGCGCCACCTGCGTCGTCGTCGACGACGACGAGATGGCCGACGGAACGCCCCTCCTGCGCGCCTGCGCGCAGCTTCTGCCGGCGCTCGGCGGCGCCCTCAGCCGTCCCGACCCCGAAGCCGTCCGCCGCACCGCGCGGGACATCGCCACCAGGACGATCGCCCTCGCCCGCCCGCGCGGCCGGCACGCCCGCTGAATCGCCAGCGGGCTGCCTAGGCCAGGCCCTCCGGAAGGTTGCCGCGGAACAGCACGTGCCAGTGCATGTGCTTCGACTCCTGGTACGAGCCCTCGTTCGTCACCACGCACACCGCGCCGTACTCCTCGCGCACCTTCGCCGCCACCTTCCGGACCACTCGGACAACCTCCGCGAGGTCTTCCTCGGTGCCGTCGCCGAGGTCCACCAACGACGGGATGTGCTTCTTCGGGACGACCACGATGTGCACCGGGTAGGAGGGCCTGGTGTGCTCGAAGGCGAGCACCGTGTCGGTCTCCTCCACCACCTTCACCGGCGTCCGCCCGTTCAGCGCCTCGTTGCAGTAGAAGTCCGAAACCGTCACGCTCGGCCCCGTCTGAGTCATAGCTGCACCTGTCTTCACGACCACCGCGCGGCCCTAGCCCTTGGCGCCAGGATCCACCGCTGCAGTCAGGGTTGATCGGTCAGCGACCCAGACTATCTGCAGCACCTGATTGCCACTCACATACGTTGAATTGCACGACAATCACAGCAAGCGTGATACGGAGGCAATAGGCTTCGTGGTCACCCCAGCATCAGCGAGTGCCTCCGTCGATCTGCGTGCTATCCGTCGCGCCGGCGCCGCGGGCCCGCGGCGCGGTAACGCCGGTTAGCTCACGTGCTCGGTCGGCAAGGAGCGGAGCCAACTCGGGGTAGTAGCCGCGGTCAACAGCTTGGAACATCTCTGCCAGAGCGACCAGCTGGCCCACTCGACCAGCGGGAGACTCCAGAACGCCCGCGAACTCTTCTCGGACGCGGTGGGCCACGGCTGGCACGAGCAGGCTGCTGACCCACAGGACTGCGGGGTCGTAACCGACCGGCACCAGGCCCCAGCGTTCCCAGTCGAGGATTTTGAGCGGCCGAGCCGTCAGGTTGGCCCACTGGAGATCACCGTGGCCGGGGGTCCGCTCGATTTCGGTGGGAGCCGGAATGCCGAGGTACTTGGGGAAAACCTCCTCGACCCAGGTCTGGCGGATAGTGATCTTCGTGCTTGGCGCTTCCCCGATGCCTGCGAGAGCGCTCCGCAGCCCAGCCCACCAGTCGTTGCTCAAGCCAGGATCTTCATGGAGGTCCGGGGTCGAGGACACCGCTGGTCCCACCAGGTCGAACACGTCGGCCTGGTAGAACGAGCCGGTCTCCGTCCAGTCCAAGGTGTCGTGGAGCCGGGGGCGAGGGACTGCCGCAGGGACCAGCTGTTCAGCACCGAGGGTGCCTTGGCCGGCAGCCCGGGGCGCCCGCAGACGGCTACTTCTGGAGACCCTGAGCCAGACATTCTCGGCAGGGCGGCCTACAGTCGTTCCAGAGGTGCCGAAGACGGGCGGTCCGGTGCA
Source organism: Kitasatospora sp. NRRL B-11411 (assembly GCF_000721345.1). Lineage (NCBI taxonomy): Bacteria > Bacillati > Actinomycetota > Actinomycetes > Kitasatosporales > Streptomycetaceae > Kitasatospora > Kitasatospora sp. NRRL B-11411. The sequence goes on from NZ_JOGH01000013.1 coordinate 129,527, forward strand.
CGCCAGGCCGAGGAACCGGGCGGCCTTCTCGTGCGCTGCCGTCAGGTCGTGCTGGGTGCAGATGTCCGGTTGGAAGGGCTCGACCACCCTAGGACGCCGACCCACGAGGCAACTTGATGTCCAGGTATGCCTGCACCGGCTCGAACAACCCGTACGGCACGTACTCCGAGATCTGGTCGGATGTGATCCACGCGAGGTCGGCCAGTTCGTCGGTGTCAACGACCGTGGCCGTCCCGCTCACGACCTCGCAGGCGGTGTACGACATCTGTCGGCCGGTCTTCGGGTGGACGCGGTTACCGAGCAGCTGAACGGCTCGCACGGTCAGGCCGACTTCCTCGTCGGTCTCCCGGACGGCGGCATCGTTCGGGGCTTCGCCGGGCTCGATCTCGCCGGCCGGGAACTGCCACGACAGTTCGCCTTCGGTGACACGGCGCTGAACCATGAGGACGCGGCCCTCGTGGACGATGATGGCGGCGGCGATGCCCGGCTTAGGGCTGCTCGGCACGGTCATTCTGGGGCTCCTCCAGGGCGGCCAGGATGGGCGGGAAGATCGTATCGACCGGGATGAATCGGGGCACCGCGTTTCTGGGAACCCACATCACGTCCGCGTTCTCGATCACGTCCTGGTTCTGGGCGTCACCAGCGAGGTACTCGGCGAGGTAGTACTGACACCACACTCCGGTGGTCGGGTGGAGCCGACCACCGAGGTCGTCACGGACCGCGCAGTGGACGCCGGTCTCGGCGAGAGTCTCGCGAACTGCTGCCGCCTCCGGGCTGCCGCCCGGCTTGATGACGCCAGCGGGGAATTGCCAGCGGATGCCGGCGGTCTCGTCGTCGCGGCGGCAGACAAGCAGGACGTCGGTGCTGCGGAGCACGACGGCGACGGCGACGCGCAGCGCCTGAGCGGCCTGGCCGGTTGGGCCGGTGTTCAGGATCGCGAACCGCTTCTGCGCGGCGGGCGCTGCGGTCTCGAGGGTCTTGTCCAAGAGCTGGCGCATCTCGGGGCGGGGTACCAGTTCTGGGTTCTGGTGCCAGTTGGCGACGGTCCGCAGGCCGATGCCGAGTCGGCCGGCGAACGCCTCGTTGGTGTCACGCAGGGCTTCTTGGAGTTGGCAGGCGGACGCCCCCGTCCAGGTCACAACTACGTCCACCTGCTACTCCTCCCCGGGACCGACGGTTGGCTAGGCTTTGGTCTTCGCTTCGAGCACCGGGCGCAAGAGCCGCAGCGGGGTGTTCCAGTCGTACTTGTCCCGGCCCCCGCCGGCCTTCGGCTTGTGCGGGACGTAGTCGCCGAACAGCACTCCCATCGCCTTGAGTCGCTCCACGCTGGCCGCGTAGGCGGGATGGGCGGCCTGGGCAGAGTTGACGTACGGCTGCGCGGCCACGGGGATGCCCAGGCCGTAGGACTCGGTGAGGATGCCCAGCAGCAGGGTGTCCGCGTGGCCGCCGGCCCACTTGTTGATCGTGTTGAAGGTGGCGGGCGCGACGGCGATGGCATCGGCGGGCGGCAGCGCAGCCGGAACGTCGGGGGTGCGCCAGGCCGAGCGGATCGGGTAGCCGGTCTGCTGCTCGATGGCGGCCTGGTCGATGAACTCCATCGCGTTCGGGGTGGCCACCACGCCGACCCGCCACCCCTCCGCCTGGGCCGCCGCGATCAGCGTGCCGACATCGTCGGCGACGCCGGAGGCGCAGACGGCGACGTACAGGAAGGGCTGGCTGTTCAAGGTCGGACTCCCAACTCGCGGCTGAACTGGCGGAGCTCCGGCAGCGCACCGCGGCGGTCGCGGGCCGTCATGTCGGCCACCAACTCCCGGATGTCGGGACGGCGCCGGATGTCTTCGGCCGCGTGCCGTTCGGCGATGCGCAGGGCCCGGTAGCCCTCGGACAGTCTGCCCTGCTGGTTGAACGCCCGTGCGAGGTCCACCCACAGCGCGGCCTGCCGCTCGGGCGCGGGGATGCGGCGGCGGAGCAGGGGACGGGCTGCTTCGACGGCCGCGCCGGCGTCGCCGAGGGCGACGGCGGCGGACACCCGGTGCAGGGCGACGTTGGTGGGGCTGAAGTTGGCCCAGGCGTCGGGGCGGTCGCGGTCGACGTATCGGGCGACTTCGTCGGCCTGCTTGAGCAGTTCGGCGGTAGTGGAGCGGTCGCCGCCGGTGCTTGCAGCGGTCACCCCTCGCAGCAGCATCAGGCCGAACGCGGCGAGGTCGCCGGGCTCGCGCTGGTCGTAGTTGCCGCCGAGCTGGTCGGCGGTGTGGCGGACCATCGTGACAGCAGGGGCGTGGTGGCGTTCGCGGGCCATCAGGTGGGTCTGGACACGGACACTGGAGGCCAGGACGGTCGGGTTGCCGCTGCGTTCGGCTTCGCTCATCGCCCGGCCGACGGCGAGCCACGCGGTGCCGGTGTCGCCGAGCTTGATCAGCATGCTGACGGTGGTCTGGTAGGCCGTGGCGCTCAGGCCGGCCAAGGTCAGGTCGTTGGGGGCCTCGTGCTGGGCCCGGCGCAGGTCGGCGAGCAGGGCGGGCAGGAGGGCTTCGAGTTCGGTGTAGCGGCAGCTGTAGAGGTAGCGACGGGCCTTGGCCAGTTCGTGTCGGAGGGTGTCCTTGGTGAGGAGCTGCCGGTCGGGCGGCGCGGTGGTGGTGGGCAGTAACGCCTGGACGAGCGCCAAGCCGGTGGTGAGGGTGCGAGCCGGGGTTGCGAGGGCGGCCACGCCGACCGCCACGAAGCCTCGCCGATACATGTCGTCGTCCGTCCTGGTGTCCGCTCCGTTGGGGAAGGCGGTCAGGCCCAGGCTCTCCAGGGGGATGTCGAGTTCCGCCGCGACGGCCCGCAGGACTCGTACGTCGTCGGTTCCGATGCCCCTCTCCAGTCGGCTCAGCTTCGACTGGTGGTAGCCCAGCGCGGAAGCCACGTCCTCCTGCGACCGGCCGGCGGCCCTGCGGGCGAGCCGGATCACCGATCCGATCTGGCGTGCGTCGATGGGCGCGCGGGCGGCCTCCGACATAGCTCCTCCTGCCACCCTCAGCCTGCCTGGCGCGGGCTTCGTCGGCCGATCTGGATCAAGACGTCATGCACGTTTTGCATGATCCATGCGGAACATGCGGCGGGGCGAACCGAACTGCTTCTGCATGGAGTTGACTGGTCGTCGACCACGTCGTCCGCGAAGAGGAACAGGACCTATGTCGCCGAGCCGACCGCCGCCCCCCGGGCCCGAGTAGTGCACCGCAGGTGCACCGCTGCCGCACTGCGGCGGCATGGTGCCGGACCGGCAGCGGCTCCAGACTGAGGTTGCGACGAGAACTCGTGCCCACACGCAGTTAAAAGTTCGGTCGTGTCCGAGTCTAGGCCAGCACCGGCCTCCGCGGGCAGTGATCGGCAAAGGGAGGCTCCGGGCTCCTCCGCTGGTCGGCTCTGTGATTCGAAAACCGGTGTGTCCACGCCGGTAACCTCGTGTCAGACGTGCCCCGATGCATCGTCAGTTCGCGATTCTGGCAAGGGAAAGGGAACACATGACCGAGGAGACCCAGAGCCAGGTGGAGCGCACGCTCGTGCTGCTCAAGCCCGATGCGGTGGCTCGTGGTCTGTCCGCCCGGATCTTGGCGCGGTTCGAGGACACCGCGCTCAAGGTCGTCGGCACGAAGATGAAGTGGATGGACGCCGAGTTCACCCGCCGGCACTACGCGGACCTGGAGGAGCGGCTGGGCTCCGAGGTCTACAACATGACCGCCACCTTCATGCAGCAGGGCCCGGTGATCGCTGTCGTGCTGGAGGGCTACGACGCCATCGCCACGGTGCGCAAGATCGTGGGCAGCACCTACCCGGACCAAGCCCCGGCCGGCACGATCCGCGGCGACTTCTCGCACATGAGCCGGGGCGCGAGCGTGGCCGTCGGCAAGGCGGTCGCCAACCTGGTCCACGCCTCCGGCAACCGCGAGGAAGCCGAGCAGGAAGTCGCCCTCTGGTTCGCCAAGGACGAGCTGTTCGACTACAAGACGCTCGCCGAGACCTACATCTACTGAGGTGCCGGGCGTCACTCCGGTGGCGCCGTGCGAGTTCAACACCAAGGAACGACTGGCACGACGAGAGGGCGCACCATGACAAGCACGACCCGCACGGCTTCCGCGGCCGAGCTGGAAGCGGCGTTCCAGCAGGAACTGGCTACGGACCGCTGGGCGGCGGCCGAGACGGCGTTCGCGCTCGCGCTGCTGCTGCGCGACGCGGGCCAGTGGGACACCTCGCGTGAGTGGGTCCGGCAGTGCCTCCAGCTGCTGGAGGGCTTCCCCTCCGAGACCGAGGAGCAGGTGGCCACCCGGCGCACCACCGTCGGTGGCGTGCCGCTGCCGAACTACCTGCACGAGGGCGTCGTCCGCGCGCGGTTCGGCGAGCTGGCCTGACGTACGGACTGCCGGTGGTGCGGTCAGGATTCTGACCGGCCGCACCACCGGCGCACCACCAACTTCACACCGACCCACCGGGCCGGCCAGGGGGTACCTGCTGCCGCTCCGGCCCCATCAGCCATGCCCGAATCAGGAAGGACGACTGCCTTGGCCGTCGAGATCGAGATGCGTGCCCGGTTCGGCAAGGACGCTCACGACGCGCTCGTGGAGCGACTGGTCCGCGAGGGCGAGGACCTGGGCCAGGACAACAAGCTGATCCACTTCTTCGACCTGCCGGACAAGCTGTTGAAGGTGACCGACAACCAGTCGGTCGGCACGGCCAAGATCACGCTCAAGGACAGCAAGATCGGCCAGGGCGCCGTGTTCAGCGAGACGGAGTTCCCGATCGCGCAGAAGGACGTGCCGGCGGCCGTCCAGCTGTTCGGCATGCTCGGCTTCGAGGACACCCGGCACGAGGCGTTCAACTTCCGCCGCAACTTCCGCTTCAAGGACGTGGAGATCGCGGTCAAGTGGAGCGAGGCGTGGGGCTACCACGCCGAGTTCGAGGTGGTCCTGCCCGATGCCGCCTCGGATGCGGAGAAGGCCGAGGCCGCCGCCACGATTACCGACGCCGCAGCCGAACTAGGCGTCACCCTGATGAGCGAAGAGGAGTTGGCCGCGTTCACCGCCGCCTTCGAGGCCGCCGAGGCGGAGCGCAAGGCGGCCCAGTCCGCCGAGATCCGGTAGGGCATCCGACCGTCCTGACCACCGAGGGGGTGGGCCGCACCATGAACACGATCCGCACGGACAGCCTGGTCGAGTTGGCTGCCCGCAAGGAACTGCCGCACCACCAGTTCACCGACCACGCCACCGTCGAGTGGATCAAGGCCAACCGGCCCGACTTCCCCCCGGCGTGGCCGCCGCCGCTGCGCGCTGTCACCAAGGCTCTGATCGAATGCGCCGCGATCCCCACCCGGTGGCTCGCCCATCCCGACCTCGCCGATTCCCTGCACGGCCACCGGCACGGCCTGCGCACGGCGGTCTTCGCCGCGCTGCTGGCCGACTGGCACGGCCTGGACGAGTCGGACACTGCCACCGCGGTCATCGCGGCGGCCGTCCACGACTGCCAGCGCCAGCACGACAAGGACGACACCGGCCACGGCGGCCGGGCCGCCGTCTGGCTCGGCGCCAACGCGGATCTGGTGTGGAAGCACTTCCGCCGCCGGCCTACTCCCACCGAAGTGGTCAAGGCCGCGACCGCGGTGCGGTTGCATGAGGTTCCGTACGAGGAATTCACGGCCGACGACAACGCCGACCACGCCCGGGGGGCGCAGATCTGCGACATCGTGAAGACCGCGGACGCCCTCGACCGGTACCGGCTACCCAAACTCACCTGGTGGCCGGACGGCCGTTACGTCCGCGAGCCGGCCTTCGGCCAGCTGCTGCCTCTGGCCTTCGACCTCGTCGTCACCTCCGAGTTGGCGTTCCTCGCCGGGGCCTCCAGCACGGAGGCGGTCCGGTTCGCCGTCGCGGAGAAGGGGCTGGTGTAGACCATCATGGATTTCACTGACTCCTACGAGAGCTGGGCGGACGCGCACGCCTTCTACGGCGCCAGCCTCGTCCCGACCACCCCCGACCCGGTCGACCCGCTTGGAGCGCAGAAGGCCGACTGGACCGACCGCCTCGCCCTCGGCACCCCCAACGGCCACTTGCTCCGCCGCAACAACCTCTTCGACTCCCTCGCCGCCGGCGGCAAGCTCCACCTGCTGCACGTCACCCACGCCCTGGAGAAGATCAGCAAGGACGGCTCGCTCTACCCCTCCGGCGGGTGCCTGGTCGGCAGTATCTACTGCGCGCCCCTCACCGCCGCCGACCAGGGCTGGCGCCCGCACAACCTCGGCTCGTACATCCTCACCCGCGAAGCACCCGCCTTCCTCGCGAAGATCGGTCGACCAGACCACCAGCCCACGCCGCTGATTTTCGAGCTGGACCTCACCCCGCAGGCGTACCAGGGCCTGGCCGGCGTGGACTACCTGCGCCTCGGCTCGATCCACCTCGCGATCTACACCCAGCTCGAGTACCTGCTCTCCAAGGCCGAGCGGAACCAACTGCGGGAGACCGTGGTCAGCCGTGTGAAGAACTCGGCCGCCTTCCTGGCTCTGGCCGCCGCCGTCGCGTACCAGGGCGCAGTGGTGGAACCCGCGGGCTTCCTGCGGCAACTGGACGAGACGATCCCGCGCCTGCCGATCCTCGGCTACATCTTCTTCGAGGCCCTGTCGGAGTACGCGATGCTGCACTCCACCAGTCCACGGACTCGGCGACTGGCTGAGATCGGCGAGTTCGACAACTGGCTCTACAAGGAGCTGCTGTTCGCTGTCCCCGGCATGATCGGCCGCTTCGACCTGGCCAGGTTCCGCGTGCCCGACCTCGGTGCCGCACTGAGCGCGGTGGACCCCACCCTCGACGCGGACGCGGCGGCTCTCTACCTCACCGCCAGGGTCAGCCACCTGGTGGCCGCCCGCCTCTTCACTCCCGGGCAGGTCCCGGACCGCTGGCACCACACCAAGTGGGAGTTCGACTCCCTCGCCCCTCAGCTCGGCCCGCTGCTCGGCCACCTGATCCACCGCGAACTGCGTACCTACGGCCGCTCGCCGGACTTCTACTTCTACTTCGACCAGCTCAAGGCGCTCCAAGCCTGGAACTACTGGAACCACCTCGACATACCGGTGCCGTTCAACGGCACCATCCCCAAAGGGGAGATCGGCATCAATCCGGCCTACCCCGACCTGAAGTACCGCGCGTGGCGGGCCGACTCCGACGAGGCCGGCAACCTCCACCCCACCGAAGAGCTCGACCTCACCATCACGCCGCGGCTGGTCGACCTCCGCTCCACCCTGATGCGCAACAACCAGTGGGCCCCAGCCGCCGCCTGAGCCCGCTCGCCCGGCCACCGCCTCCCACACCGCTCCCTCCCGCCAGCGCACACCCTCTTGAGGAGAGGTCTGTCATGCCCATGGAAACAGCACGGCTATCGTCGTCCATCGACCTGCTCGGCGAGCAGCTCTCCACGGCGCTCGCCGACCCGGCCGTCGGCCACGGCCTGGCCCGCACGCTCCGCGCGGCCCTGCGGGAGGTCGAGGCGAGTCGCTACCACCGGGCCACCCAGCGTGCCTTCCCCGACGGCCCCGACGAGCAGCCGGCCAAGGTCCAGGTCGGCGGCGGCAGCCGTCGGCTGGACGGCTTCTTCAACATCGACCTCGTCCCGCCCGCGGACTTCCTGTGGGACGTGCGCGAAGGAATCCCGCTGCGGGACGGCACGGTCGAGCTGCTGTTCAACGAGCACTTCCTGGAGCACATCGACTACCCCCGCTCCGCAAAGGGCTTTGCCAGCGAGGCGTTCCGGGTCCTGGCTCCGGGCGGCCAGATCATCACCGGCGTGCCGGATGCCGCTCACGTCCTCAACCGCTACCCGGCCTCCCTGGCCGACGCCGACGAGATGGTCGAGCGCTGGTATTCCAAGCGCTCCTGCCAGGGCGCCATCAACACCTACCTCGACCTGATCAACCTCGTCTTCCGCGACCAGGACGACGATCCGAATTACACCCCTCACCTGTGGGCCTACGACTTCGAGAAGCTCGCCCAACTGTTCACCGAGGCCGGCTTCACCACCGTCAGGCCCTGGGCCTTCGACGCCACCCTGGCCAACCCGAAGCGCGAGTGGGCCAGCGTCTACGTCATCGCCACCAAGTAGGAACTCCCCTAACCAGCACGGTGGTCCGGCCAAGCCGGGCTGCCGTCCCGCCGGGAGGCGTCCGCAATGCAGCAAGTCCCCACCATGCACAGCCACCTGAAACTGGCCGACACCCCCAATGCGGCCGGCTGGGCCAGGGTCCACACCCGCGACGTGCTGGGCCGCTGGCAGGTGCCTCCCGACCTGATCGAGACCGTACTGCTGGTGCTGTCGGAACTCGTGACCAACGCGATCCAGCACCCGAACGGTGCCAAGCAGCCCGAGCGGCTGACCTCGGCGGAGTTGTCCAAGGTGCAGCTGATCGGCCTGGACCTCCAGCTGCGCGGCCCGGCTGTTCTGGTGCAGGTCATGGACAACGACAGGCGGCCACCCGTGCAGAAGACGGTCGACACCGACGCCGAGAGCGGACGGGGTCTCTTCCTCGTCGAGCACATGAGCAGCAGGTGGGGCTACTTCCACCCGTCGCCGGAGGGCAAGACCGTCTGGGCCGAGGTGCACCCCGGCACCGCACGGGAAAGGCCCCGGACGGCAACGGCCAGGGAACCGTCGAACCGGGCGGGTCGGCCACGGCCGTTCAAGCCCATTACCGATGAACACCTGCCGGTCGACGACCCGCAGCTCATGGGCCGTGTCCTGGTCGGACTCCGCCAGATGTGACGCCGTCGCCCACGGCGTCACCGACGACCTTCTTCCACCGCGGGCCACCGCACTCAAACCCCTTCACCTATCCAACGCCCTGACGAGGAGCTCCACAATGCCGCCCGTCCTGCCCGCCAAGCCGGACCTGTCCGCCGCCGAGATCCTGCTCCTGCGGCAGGTTGCTCGGGGTGATCGCAACGAGGTGGTCAGCCGTGTCACCGGCATCGACGTCTCGACCGTCGGCGACTCCGTCAAGGCGCTGACGTTCAAGCTCGGTACGCCGTATCGTCACCGCGCCGCAGCGCTCGGCGTGGGCTGGGGCTGGGTCCGGGCCGAAGACGTGCCGGCGCTCAACCCGGACAACCGTCCCCTTCCCGATCAACGTCGGGCGGTGCTCGTCGGGCTCGTCGCCGGTGACCACCCGGAAGCCATCGCGAAGCAGCTCGGCCTGACCAAGGGCACCGTCGAGACATACATCCAGACCCTTCTCCGGTCCCTCGGAGTGCGCTCCCGTCAGCAGGCCGCGGCGAGGGCTCTGCTGACCGGCATCGTGTCGCTGAGTGCACTGGGCAAGGGATGGCCGGACGTCCCGCTCGCTGACGTCCACGGTCTGGCACTGCAGCTCGACAAGAAGAGCTGATGCTGCACAGGCGGCCGTCGGCGAGCCTGCTCGCCGGGGCGTCCTGCCCGCTACTTGCTCTCGCGGCCAGTACCGCCACGGCAGCAGCCTGGACGACCGGGAGCACGGCGCCACGGTGACCACCTCCCAGTCCACCGGCCTGCGTCACGTGCGGGCTCCTTCCCTCCCTCCGCCAGGAAGCGGAGCAATCACGATGCTCGCTGGTTCTGCCACCGGCCGGCCCCACTGGCAGAACCGGGCCGTCAGCCTCCTCACCGAATGCGGCTTCACCGGGGTGGTGCTCGACCCGTACGTTCAGGGCGACATCGAACTGCCCTGGCGCACCGGCTGGCTGGATCAGGCGGAGACCATGGCCGACGTGCTGCTGTGCTGGCGACCACTCGGACCTTGGCCAGTGCTCCGAGCCCACCGTGCCTACCTCGCCAATCGCCTACGCCCGCCGATCGTCGTTGGTTGCCCACCCGCCGTGGGCTGGCAACAGGTCACCCGCCGCGACCTGGCCATGCAGGTCCCCGGCCTCACGGTGCATTCCACCCTCGCCGCGACCGTCGAGGAAGCGGTCGCCAGGCTCACTGCTCGGACCAGCCGTCGCCGCTGCAACCTACCTTCCACCAAAGGAGCTTGATGATCCGCACACCTGCGCAAGCCGGGCAGGTCTCTAACAGCGAGCAGCTGCTGTTCGGCGGCCCGATGCGCTACGACTACGGGTGGGCCAAGCACGAGCTGGCCAGCGGGGAGGTCACGTTCTGGGCGGTCGCACGCCAGATGCCCCGGTTCCTGCGCCTGGCCGGGCGGATGGCGTGGCAGGCCGACCGCCGGGCCTTGGTCGCGCTGGTCGGTGCCGAGGTGCTGCGGGGCCTGGCGGCGGCTGCCGCGCTGATCGCGACCAACCGAGCGCTGTCGGCGATCCTGGCGCCCGGCGAAGTTGGGCATGTTCTTCGCGCCTCGGTCCCGGCGGTCGTCACCGTCGGGGCCCTGGCCGCGCTCTCCTCGGTCCTGTCGGCGCTCTCCGCCTGGGCCGGTGGCCGTCTGGAGCCGGCGGTCTTCCGCAAGGCCACCGTGGAGTTCCTCGGCATCGTCAGCCGCTCGGAGCTGGAGGCCATCGAGGACCCCGAGTTCCTCGCGGAGGTCGACAGCGCCCGTTGGGGCGCGATGTCCCTGCAGAACATCATCGGCCAGGCGACCTCCGTCCTGACCGCCGGCTTCTCCCTCGTCTCCGCCGCCGGCGTGCTGTCCGTCCTGCACCCGGCGCTGCTGCCGATGCTGGTGCTGATCACCGCGCCGCGCGGCTGGGGAGCCGTGCTCATCGCCCGCCGCCAGTACGCCTCCACCCGGTCCTGGCTCCAGCACTCCCGCGCCAGCACCGCACTGGCGGACATGATGATCCGCCCCTACTCGGCGGCCGAGCAGCGCGTCCACGCCAGCGGCCCCTTCTTGCTCCACCACTACGAGCAGATGGCGGCCTCCGCCGAGCAGGAGCAAGGCCGCCTCGCCACCGCCCGCGCCCGCACCGACCTGCTCACCGCCACCCTCGCCGGCCTCGCCGCCACCGGCGCCTTCGCCCTGCTCGGCTGGCTCGTCGTGGACGGCTCCGTCCCGCTCGCCGCCGCCGGCACCGCCGTCGTCGCCCTCCGCACCGGGTCAGCGAGCATCGGCGGCCTCGTCTCCCAGGTCAACCGCCTCTATGAGGAGAGCCTCTTCGTCCGCGACCTCGACCAGCTGCGCCGCGACGGCCACCGCCGGGCGATCCCGACCGGCGGGACGCCTCTGCCGGAGCGCCCCGAGACGATCACGGTCGAAGAGGTGACGTTCAGCTACGCCGGCCGCGAGGTCCCGGCGCTGGACAAGGTCAGCCTGACCATCCCGCGGGGGAAGGTCGTCGCGCTGGTCGGCCGGAACGGCTCGGGCAAGACCACGCTGGCCAACATCCTGTGCGGCGTCTACCAGCCCCACCAGGGCAGGGTGCTGTGGGACGGCGTCGACACCGCCACCGCCGACCGTCACCAGCAGTTCCGTAGCGTCGCCCTTCTCGCGCAGAACTTCCAGCGGTGGATTTTCACCCTGCGGGCCAACCTGCTGCTGGGTCGCCCCGAGGTCCCCCTCGGCCAGGAGCACCTGGACGCCGCCGCCGACTACGCCGACCTTCAGCCGGTGCTCGACGAACTGCCCCGCGGGTGGAACACCCTGCTGGCCAAGGGCTTCGAGGGCGGTGTGCAGCTGTCCGGCGGCCAGTGGCAGAAGGTCGCCCTGGCGCGTACCCGCCTACGCCTGACCACTCCGGACCAGGACGACCGGCTACCGGCGCTGGTCGTCGTCGACGAGCCCACCTCCGCCCTCGACCCGCAGGCCGAAGTCGCCGCGTTCGAGCAGATCCGCCACCTCACCGACCTCGGCGTCACCGTCGTACTGATCACCCACAGGCTCGGCGCAACGGCGAAGGCCGACCATATCTTCGTCCTGGACCATGGCCGGCTCATCGAGGAAGGCACGCACGCCGACCTCATGGCCCGCCAGCCCGCGACCCAATACCGCGAGGGGTACCTGCTCCAGGCTCGCCAGTACGACACCACCGTCCCCGTCCAGACGCGCGGCCGGGACAGCGCCGACACCCACTGATCCCGATCCGGGTGCCGGCCGAGCCAGCCGGCACCCGCTTGACCTGGAGGTGCTGATGGAACCGCTGTTGGGCCACGGACCGTCCGCGGGCGCCGGGGGACTGCCCCGCGCGGGCTGGCAGGCCGAGGCTCTGCCGGTGCTGCGGGCGCTGGCGGCCGACGAGCCCTCCGTGCGGAAGCTGGAGGTGGCCGGGTCTGCGGCCGGGGACGGCCGGCTACTCGACGTCTGGTCCGACTTGGACGTGCTGGTCACCATCGGCGGTGACCCCGCGCCGGTCGCCGAACGCCTCGCGCAGGCGGTGCCCGCCGCTCTCGGGCCCCTGTACGCGAGCAGCCACTCGGGGGACGGCCGGGAGGCCGGGGTGCGGCTGGTCCTGGCGGACCTTCGCCGCATCGACCTCACGGTCCGCACTGCCGACGCTGCCCCGTACCCGGCGGCCCAGTGCGGTGCTGCTGGCCTGGCTGGAATCGCCGCGGCGTTCCGGTTCGACGCAGTGCTCGCCGCGTTCAAGACCGCGCGCCAGGACCTGCTGATCGGCGCGCACCTCGCGCTCCAACTTCCCCGACACCTCCTGGTCGCCGCCATGATCCTCCGCGACCAGGAGACCGGCACCCGCCACCACCGGTACGGCAGCACCGAGTGGAACGTCTGGCCCGAACGCCTCGGGGCAGCCGCTCCACCGAGCAACACGCTCACCATCACCGCCTCGATCCGCCACCACGCCCACGTTCTGCAGGACCTCCTCGCTGTCCACGCGCCCGACCTGGCCGTCGACGACGACCCGCTGCACCGGCTGCTCGCCGCCGTCGACCGCAGTGCCGAGCGTCATTCGGCGTCCTCGGCCAGGCCCTGACCCACCTGCTCTGGTTCCGGCACATTCGGCTCCAGTTGTTCCTCGAGAAAGAACCTCATGACGACCATCGACGTCCTCAACAAGGCCGGGCAGTCCGGCGAACCGTACGTGGCACCGCTCCGCGCCGCGCTGGTGAGGGTAGGCCCGCGAGTTGCCGCCCTGACGGGACTGCCGCTTCCGCCGATGGTCCGGCTGCGGCTGCTTAGCGTGCCGGAGAGCGTGACCGCGACCAGCGCCTCGCTCCAGCGCGCGCTTCGCGAGGCGGCCTCAGCGGTGCCGGGTGCGACCGACGAGCTGGTCGGGCGGTTGCACCGCCAGGCCACGGATGCCACCAGGGACGTGGAGACGGCCCTCTGGCCGCGCACCCTCGGCAAGGTCATTTACGGGCCCGCCGGCACTCCACCGGAGATCGTCGTCACGCCGGCGTCGTACGAGGAGGCTCGTGTCACCGAGCCCCTCATGTACGTCGCCATGGCCAGCAAGCTCGTCCAGCTGGCGGCGGTCGCTCTGCGGCCGAGCCTTCTCGCCGATGCGGCCCGCATCAATCTGCTGGCCGTCCTCCAGCGGCAGGTCCCGGCCGAGCAACCCCGGCCGATGCACGTGGTCGAGGGCTACGCGCGGTTGGTCAGTCAAACCATCGCCGCGGACTTGACCGGCGGCACGTCCCTGGAGCGCAGGCCGGGCGATCCGGAGCCCTCGGGGGCATTCCGAGTCGCAGAGCAGCTACGCGAGCTGGCCCCGTACAACCAGGCCACCGCCCTCGCGGAGCAGGCGAAGCCTTTCGTCGAAGCGGTTCTCCAAGCTGGCGGACCGGAGCTGATCCAGCGGGTGCTACTGGACGACCGCATGTGGCCGATGTCTGCGGACCTGGCTGCTCCGGCAGCGTGGATCGCCCGTCATGTCCCTGGGGGTGGCATCCGCTGACCGTCTGGTCGGCAGGGTTGTGAAACACGTAGTGCTGGAACAAGGCCGGGCGGGAGCGGCGCTTCTCGCGCCCGGCAGTCCGCTGTGGCTGCTGGCCGCCCCGGCGCGGTCGGCGGGGCAAGCAGGCTCCCCGCCGCCCGGGCGGAGCGGTCACTGGCGGGCCGGTATCTGGGCGTCCGTGTCGTCCAATGCCCAGGCCAGCCACTCCAGACCCCCATGGAGCGGGGTTCCGCGCCGGTCGGTTAACCGCGGCTGGGACCTCGTTGCACAGGTCGGCCCTCGGGGCTCGAACACTCGGTCGGCGCGTGGTGCAGCCTCCGATAATTCGGTTGTCGGCATCGACGGCACCGCGCTTCCATGAACAGATGGAGACAGTAACTCCCCAGCACCTCAACGAGTTTCGCGACCACGGGTATACCGTCGTGGCCGATGTCCTCACCCCGGGCCAGGTAGCCGACTGGCGGGCGTTTGTCGGTCGGCACCTCGACCAGCAGCCGCCGAAGGAGGGTCAGACCGGACCGTACTTCCTGTGGCCTGCGCTGGCTCAGGACCCCGAGCTGCGGAACCTGTACCGCACCAGTAACGTCGCCGCCGCAGTTCAGCCCTTCCTGCTGGCAGGACTCCCTCTGCCGGAGCCGGAGGTGGCGCAGTTGGCGGTCACCTTGCCCCCACACCCGCAGCATCCCGGCGCCCCGCACGTCGACGGCCTCACCCCCACCGAGGAGGACGGCCGCCCGGGAACGTTCACCATGCTGGCCGGCCTGATCCTGACCGACCAGCGCGACCGAGACCGGGGGAATCTGTGGGTGTGGCCGGGCACCCACCTGCGCACCGGGGCGTGGCTGCGTGAGCACGGAGCCGATGCGCTGGCCACCGCGGTGCCCTACCCCCCGGTCGAGCTGAGCGAGCCGTCCCAGGTCACCGGAGCAGCCGGAAGCCTGGTCCTGGTCCATTACCTCCTGGCGCACAACATCGGCGGGCATTTCGGGACCGCCCACGACGAACGCCGCGAGACCGTGTACTTCCGCCTTCGCGCAGGCGGGCACCGCGGGCGCTGGCGTGAGGCCGTGACCGATCCGTTGATGGAGTTCGCCGGCTGACGCAGCCTGGCAACACGAAGTCCTGAAACGGCGAGGCCGGGCGCTCGATGAGCGCCCGGCCTCGTCTGCATAGCAGGCGGTAAGAAGTCCGCCTTGGCGCGGCAATCGGCGGGCAGGCGGCATGTTCAGGTCGGTCACCGCCCGGGGAGTACGCCCGTCGTACCGATCTTGTCGAGCCATCCCGCCACCGCGACCGTGGCGACGAGCCACAGGACGAAGGCGCCGAAGAGCCCCGCGGCCACAAGGAAGCGGCCGACCATCTCGGCGGCCGTCATGCGCGTCACCGGCCTCATCACGCTGCAGCCTTGCCGCTGGGCGCGTCCTCGACGCGCAGAAGCCGTTGCAGCTCGTTCTTCCGGACCCGGTACTCCTTGCCGAGATGGATCACGGCGCACGGGTACTGGCCAGTCCTCGCGAGCTTGTACCCCGTCGTGCGGCTGAGCGACAGCAGCGTGTTCGCCACCGGCAGCGGGATGGCCGGCGGCAACGCGGCGAACGCGCGCCGGAGGCCCGTGTCGTCCAGGCCGAGGAGGCGCAGAAGCTCGGCCGTCACCACCCTGTGGCCGTCACCGACCTGGATGGTGGCGCAGGGGTATTCGCCGTCTCGGGCCATCCGGTAGCCCTTGGTCCGGCTCAGGGCGAGCAGGCGGTTGGCGTCCGTCAGCAGCATCGCCGGGGGGAGGGCCGCGAGCGCTGCCCGCGAGTACCGCGCTTCACCCAATGCCTTCACTTCCCGCATATCGACCTTCCTGGCGCTGCACGTTCTCTGTGAGAGAAACATCTATCACGACTTCCGCCAAAGAAGCATTCTGCAAGTTACACTTCTCTCATGACAACGCAGCCCACCGTCCCGGACCTCACCGCTCGCATCGGCGTCGCGGTGAAGGCCGCCCGCAGTGCCGCCGGACTCAGCGCACCCGCCTTCGCCGCCGCCTGCACCGAACTGGGAGTGCCAACGGCCGCGAACGCGGTCAACAAGATCGAGACCGCCCGCCGCGAGTCCATCAAGCTGGAGGAGGCCATCGCCTTCGCCGTCGCCTCTGGTGTACCGCTCGTCAGCCTCCTCGTCCCTCTGGACGGCGAGGCCGAGGTCGACCTCCTCCCCAACCTGAGACTGCCGGTCTGGGAGGCCGCGACGCTCATCACGGGCGAGGACTACTCCGAGGACGCCGCCCCCGAGGACCGGCCCCGCGCCGTCCTCACGGTCTTCCGCGAGCACGCCATCGACGTCCGCACCGCACTCATCTCGACCCGCGAAGCACGCGACCGGCGCTCCCAGGCAGCCCACCACCACGTCGGCTCCGACCGCTATCAGCAACTGTCCCGCCAGGCAGCCGAGTTCGAGCGAATCGCAACCGAGGACTGCCAGCGGCTGCGGGACACCCGTGCCCGCATGCGCGCTCAGGGGCTTCACCCCGCCCCGCTTCCGGCCGCTCTGGCCTTCATCGCCCCCGACGAACAGGAGGACACCACCTGAAAGGCTCCATAACCCGGCGCTGCTCGTGCCGGAACCCCGCCACCGGGGCGCACTACTACTCCGCCTGCCCGAAGCTCAGCTCCCGGAAGCACGGCGTCTGGTCCGTACGGCAGGAGGTCCACCCGGACGAGGACGGGAAGCGGCGTACCTTCCGCCGCTCCGGCTTCTCCGGAGTCGATGCCGCCCAGAAGGAGCTGGACCACGTCCGCGCGCTCCTGGCGCTCGCACCCAAGGACGACCCGGAGACCCGCCGGGTCGTCAGCGACATGATCATGGCGTGCGTCCGGACCAAGTCGGACCTCCCCGACGTCGAGGAGACCAGCCGGAAGGTCAAGGCCGGCCACAGCCTGACCGTGGCGATGACGGTCGGCGAGTGGCTCGACACCTGGCTTGCCGGCCGGAAGAAGCTCCGCCCGAACGGAGTCGCCCGCTACGAGACGGATATCCGCGTCCACCTCAAGCCCCACTTGGGTGCCCTGCGGCTGGACCGGCTGCGGGTCGAGCACCTGGACACGATGTTCGAGTCGATCAACGACACGAACGAGGAGATCGTCGAGCAGAACGCCCAACGGCGCCAGGCGGTCAACGACCTCAAGCTGGTCGTCGGCCGTGCGGCACGGCGAGCGGCCAAGGCCGCCATCGCGGAGATGCCCCCGTTCCGCCGCGTCACCGGTCTGTCGACCCAGCAGCACATCCGTGCGACGCTGCGGGCCGCGCTCAACGTCGCCATCGCGCGGCAGCTGATCACCTTCAACCCCGCAGCCCACGTCGAACTCGAAACCGCCCCCAAGCCCAAGGCGCTCGTCTGGACCGCCGCGCGCATCGCCGAGTGGCAGCGCACCGGGCTCAAGCCGTCCCCCGTGATGATCTGGACCCCGGCCCAAGCCGGTCACTTCCTCGACTCCGTCGAGGAGCACCGGCTGTACGCCCTGTGGCACCTCTACATCTTCCGCGGTCCGCGCCGCGGCGAAGGCGTCGGCGCAAGGTGGGTGGACTTCGACCAGGAGTCCCAAAAGCTCACCGTCGAGACCACCCTCGTCCAGCTCAACTGGGAAGTGCTGGAGGGAACACCGAAGACGACCAGCGGCTCGCGCGAGGTCAGCCTCGACGGCGACACCACTGGGTCGCTCGTGGCCCACCGCCACCGGCAGAAGCTGGAACGGATCAAGTGGGGGCCCGCCTGGGTCGACACCGGCCGCATCTTCACCGCCGAAGACGGCACCTGGCTCCACCCGGCCTGGGTGAGCGAGGAGTTCCAGCGCCTGGCCGCCGCAGCCGGACTTCCTCCCGTCCGCCTGCACGACCTGCGCCACCTCGCGGCCACCCTCGCGCTGCTCGCCAAGGTGGACATCCGCGTCGTGTCGGAGATGCTCGGCCACAGCGACACCTCGATCACCCGCGACACCTACCAGACGGTGCTGTCGGAACTCGCACGCGACGCCGCCGAAGCGGTCGTCAGCCTCGTCCCCCGGCGACGGCGCGCGGTCCCCGGCGCGGGTGCCGCCTGAGCCGCCCGGTGATCGTCCTGCCACCGCAGCCGTAGCTCCACACCCTGACCGCCGCCAGCGGCCAGGGCCAGCCAGCGCCGTGCCCCCGGCGCCCGCCCGTCTCCCGACCAGTGGAGGACCATGTCCACTCCCCCGTCCGCACTTCCCACCGCCGCGGAGCTCCGCCGGCTCCTGGCCGACCCCTCGATTCCCGAGCAGGCCCGACTCCTCAGCTGGGCACTCGCCCACCCTGACCCTGTCACTCTGACCTTCGCCGAAGCCGCAGCCCTGGCCGCCGCCAGCAGCCGCGACCAGTGTCCGACTGCCGTGCCAGTGTTCCACCACCAGCCCTCTACGACCGGGAGTGCCCTCCGATGAACCTCCGCCAAGCGCACGCCATCATCGCCACCGCGGACCAGCTCACCGCGCTGGCCCCCGACCTCAACCTCACACTGTGGCCACACGACAGCGACCACCCCACGTCCACGCCCGGCCTGCCCGACCACATCTCGGGGCACCTCGAAATCGCTGACGCCACCGGCGTGACCTCCCTGTGCCACTACAACCTGACCATCGGCCCCGGTCCCGCCACCAACGAGATCACCGTGCTGCTTGAGGCCGACTCCGACTCGGACCTGGACGACGGCGTACTGGCGAACCTCACCGCGCCCGTCCGCGAACCGGCAGAAGAAGCTGGTGCCCCGTTCCGCCCCGTCGGAGTCGGTCTTGCCCAGACGGTGATCGACACCATCCGCGAGCGGGAGGCCCGGCGGCCCCGCTAGACCAACGGCGGGCTGCCTGCCGCAGCCCGCCCTTCCGAAGTGTCAACGACGAATGCACTACGGGCCCCAAGCATTGCGCCGGGGCCCGTAGTGCTACCCGCGAACGACCCGCCTACCGCGGACTGTGGACAGCTCGAAGGACCACGAGAGTCGCCAGCAGGACGAGCGCGACATGGTGGTGGTGAAGCGGCTCGTCCCGGAGGTCGTGGAGCTCGGCGTTGCGCAGGTTCAGCCCCTCCTTGGGGTCGGCGAGCAGCAGGCGGAAGGTGGTCTGCCAGCCGACGTCGAAGCCGCCGTCGACCATCTTGTCGATGAGCGTGCCGAGCTGATCGACGACGCCCTTCGCCGGCTGGATGATCGGAACACCGACGCTCTTGAGGTGCCGACGCAGCACCCCTTCCAGAAGTGGCAGGGCGGTCTTCGCCGCCGTCGGCTCCCGGTACCAGTACGCCCGGAACGCGCTCGCCAGCTCGCCCATCTTGGCCAGCGGAGCAACCTCCTCGTGGGTGAGCACCTTCGCGATCTCGGCGTCGCTCGGGTCGAAGCGCCGCCAAATGCAGTCGAGTTGATGTGCGACGAGCAGGCCGGCGAGTTCCATCCGGACGATCCGGAGGTCGTCGCCGGGGTCCTTCTCGATCGCGTCCACGTGCGCCAGGACCGGACCGGCGAGGTTGAGCCGGTTGGTCGGCAGCCGCAGGAACCCGTCCCTCAGCTCGTCCAGCTGGTCGGCGTCGGTCGTCGACTCGTCACCGATCGGAGCGGCCCAGGAAGCGACGGCCCAGAGGGCCTCGGCGAGGCTCGCGGCCTGCGCGACCTGCTGCTCGCAGGCTTCGAACACCTCGGTGGGCAGGTCGACCGCCGTGGTGATGGTCTCCAGCTTCAGGTCCTGGCGAGTGAGCTTCTGCTGCTCGATGCGCACCTTGTCGTAGAGGTCGCTCCTTCCACTGTCCCTGGCCATCACGGCGGCGGTGTGGAGCAGCAGCAGCCTGTTGAGCCCGTCCTCCGCGCCCGCGGCGTCAAGAAGGGTCTCGACCCGTCGGCGGTCGATCAGCTGGCGTGCGCTCTCGTCGGCTTCCAGGGAGCGCAGGTCGGCGAGGAAGTCCAGCTGATGGTGGGGGTTGTCCTTGAAGGTCTCGATCGCCTTCTCCACCAGGGGGCGGGCCGACTGCTTGTACGCCTTCCGCTCCAGCAGGGGGTCGATCAGCAAGCCCACGATCCCGGGAGCCGGGTCCGAGCTGTCCAGCGATTCCTCTGCCATGGCCTGCATGTCCGTGACGAGGCCGCTCGCCAGGTCCTTCTGCCCGGCCGACACGGCGAGGAGGAAGGCCCGGACCAGGCTCTCGCCTGCTCGCCAGCGACCGGGTACGACCTCCTGGGCCGCAGCGAACCACTCGGCGGCCTCACGGTAGTTGGCGATGGCCGCTCTGATGTGCAGATGCCGCTGACCGTGACCGGCTGCGGCCAGCAGATCGTGGAGGTGGGCCCGGACCCCGGGGTGCTCGGCGGTGTCGGCGTAGGTCGCCCAGATCTCCAGCGTCTCGGCCGGCACCTTCTCGATCTCGGCCGGCCAGCGCTCAGGAGTCGCGCCGCGGTAGAAGCTGGTGAAGGTGCCGTCCAGGCCGAGCCGGTAGTTGGCCGCCGCCACGAGGGCCTCGACCTTGATCGAGTCTTCCGGCGCGGCGGATACCACCGCGGCCCCCAGACGGTTCGCCAGCTGGTCGAACGTCACGAACCCCTCAGCTGCACGGTCCAGCGCAACAACGACCGGATCAGGCATCGACAGCCCCTCCCTCGCGGAAATCTCACGCTGTGTAACGAGGATTGGGGTGCCTCCGTTCCGTCAACCGCATCCCGTCCACGACCTGCCAAGTACCCCCCGAGACACGGCCCCGGACAACCGGGCACCCCTTGGGCACTTTTATGCCGCGTACATGACATGATCCCCCTTCGCGGCGCCGTTCAACTTGACCGCGAACACACAAAAGCCCAGGCCAGAGGCTATCTGACCTGGGCTTTCACTGAGCCGCCTATGGGATTCGAACCCATGACCTACGCATTACGAGTGCGTTGCTCTGGCCAACTGAGCTAAGGCGGCACCGCTGCCGGTGACCCGGCCCCGTGGGGGCAAGGGTCGCATCGGCAACGCGCGCCAGTCTACACAGTTTCCGGGGGTGATCCGTACGCGGCCGCCGGTGGGCGGGGGTCAGGCGGAGGCGACGGCGAGCTTGGCGGCGAAGCCGGCGAAGAGGACGGCGACGGTGGAGGTGAGGCCGGCGGAGAGGCGCTTGCGGCGGCGGAAGGCGTTGGCGAGCGTGGTGCCGGTGAAGATCAGCAGGGAGAGGTAGAGGAAGGAGAACGCCTGGAGGATCCCGCCGAGGAGGGCGAAGGAGAGGGCGGGGGCCCGGTAGGAGGGATCGACGAACTGGGTGAAGAAGGAGAGCAGGAAGAGGATCGCCTTGGGGTTGAACAGGCTGATCATCAGCGCCCGGCGGAACGGCCGCTCGCCGTCCTCGACGACCGCGTCCTCGGCGGGCGCCGCGGCGAGGGCCCGCTCGCGCCACATCTGGCGGGCGGCCCGCAGCATGCCGTAGCCGATCCAGAGCAGGTAGGCGGCGCCGCCGAACCTGACCACCGCGAAGACCGCGGGGTTGGCCCGGAGCAGGGAGGCCGCGCCGAGGGCGGTGAGGCTGATCAGGACGAGGTCGCCAAGGAAGACGCCGCAGGCCGCCCGGTAGCCGGTGCGGATGCCTTTGCGGGCGGCGACGGAGAGCACGTAGAGGGAGTTGGGTCCGGGCAACAGGACGATGGCCAGGGCGCCGAGGACGTAGGTGGCCAGGTCGTGGACTCCGAGCACTGCAGTCTCCATGGGGGGCGGGCGGAGCGGACGGGGGCGGGAGCGCCGAAGGGGCTGCGCCATGGTAGCTGCCAGCCCCTTCGTACGTGGACACTCCTGACAGAGCCGGCCCGGAGCCCCGACCGAACCGGCCAGAAGCCCCCGTCCCGCCTCCGCCCCCGCCCCGTCTCAGTCCTTGCAGACCTTCCCGTTGGCGGGCGCCTCCCCGCCCAGCAGGTAGCCGTTGATCGCGTCGTCGATGCAGGTGTTCTGCCGCTGGTACGCGGTGTGCCCGTCGCCCTCGTAGGTGAGCAGCCGCCCGGCCTCCAACTGCCCGGCCAGCGACTTCGCCCAGGCGTACGGGGTGGCCGGGTCCCGGGTGGTGCCGACGACCACGATCGGGTCGGACCCGGCGGCCCGGACGGTGTGCGGGGCGCCGGTGGCCTTGTCGGGCCAGTAGCCGCAGCCGAGCGCCATCCAGGCCATGTCGCGGCCGAAGTGCGGGGCGGCCTTCTCGAAGGCGGGGAGCGCGGCGGTGACCGCGGCCGGGTCGGCGAACGGGGCGGGCAGGTCGAGGCAGTTGACGGCCATGTTGGCGTACATCAGGTTCTCGTAACTGCCGTCGCTGCCGCGCCCGTAGTAGCTGTCGGCGAGCTTGAGCAGCGCGCTGCCGTCGCCGGCCAGCGCGGTGGTCAGACCCTCGCGCAGGTAGGGCCAGAGCGATTCGGCGTACATCGCCTCGGCGACGCCGGTGAGCGCCTGGGCCTCGGTCAGCGGGCGGTTCTGCTCGGTCGGCAGCGGGTTGGCGTCGAGCTGCGCGAACAGCGCGTCGAGCTTCTTCCCGGCCTCCTCGGCGCTGCGGCCGACGGGGCAGTCGTCGCGCTTGGCGCAGTCCTCGGCGAACGCCGTCCAGGCGGTCTCGAAGCCGCCGGCCTGGGTGAGGTTGCCGGTGGCGGCGTCCAGCGAGGGGTCCATCGCGCCGTCCAGGACGACCTTGCCGACCTTGCCCGGGAACAGGCCCGCGTACGTCGCGCCCAGGAAGGTGCCGTACGACTTGCCGACGTAGTTGAGCTTCCGGTCGCCGACCAGCCCGCGCAGCACGTCCATGTCGCGGGCCGCCTCCACGGTGGAGACGTGGCCCAGCAGGTCGCCCGCCTGGGCCCGGCAGCCGGCCGCGAACTCCTTGTCGGCGGCCACCAGCGCGGCGGTCTCGCCCGGGTCGTCGGGGGTGAGGTCGGTGGCGGTGTACGCGTCCATCCGCGGGCCGGTCAGGCAGGTGATCGGCGCGGACCGGCCGACGCCGCGCGGGTCGAAGCCCACCAGGTCGAAGCTGGAGCGCACTCCCGCGTCGTAGCGCCCCGCGATCCGCTCGGTGTAGTCGATCGCGGAGCCGCCCGGCCCGCCCGGGTTGAGCAGCAGCGAGCCGATCCGGTGCCCGGTGCCGCCGGCCGGCTTGCGGACCGCGGACAGCTGCACGTCGTGCCCGTCACCGGGGTGCGCGTAGTCCAGCGGCACCTTGAAGGTGGTGCACTCGAACCCGGAATCGCACGGCTTCCAGCTCAACTGCTGTGCGTAGTACGGGGCCAGGGCCGCCGGTACCTCGACCGGCAGCGGCTCCAACGGGGTCGCCCCGGCGGTCGGGGCGCCGGACGCGGGGACCCCGGACGCCACGCCGTCCGTCGAGCTGCCCGCGGCGCCGGACGGGGTCGGATGCCCGGAGGTGCAGCCCGCCAGCAGCGACACTGCGGCGGCCAGCACGGCGGCGGCGACGGCCGGCCGGCGGGTCCGGGCGACTCTCATGACGGTGGGTCCTCTCCCCTGGGGAACGGCCCGGCAGCCGGGCCGGCACCGGAGGCCGAGCCTAGCGGGCAGCGCCGCCGCCCCCGGCGACTCGCCCCGACCACCACCCCGCCCGGCCGATCATCACACCGCCGATCGCACCACAGCCCCGCACCGAACGGCGCAACCCCCGCACCGGGCACCGCGATCCCCCGCCCTCCCCCGCACCGGATGCCCGCTCCGGACGCCCCCACGCCGAACGTCCCACCCCGACCACCCCCATCC